>JAIRSV010000111.1 GCA_031255275.1 Proteiniphilum sp. | reverse complement strand
TATATCACAGGCAGCATTATCCGTTTGTTGACAGTAAACGGCAGACATGTATTGATGAACTTAACTTCAACGAAGACGGCAGCATAAAAAGGGTTACGCCAACTCATACGGGCATCAGGCTTTTTGAAAATCCGGATAAAAGGATGAATATTGCTTTGGGAAAACAGACAAAAGTGTCTTCTGCAAGAACTTATTTCCCTACACGCCATACAAATGCAAACTTCAGGTATGAGGGAAACTTTGCAGTTGACGAAAACGGCGGAACACGCTGGGATGCAGGTCCGGGCGCTACAAATCCCTGGCTTTTGGTTGACCTGGGAAGCGAATCAACGATTGATGCCGTTCAAACACTGTTTGAATTTACAAACAAAAAATATTTTTACACCATTGAATATCTTCAGCAAAAAGACGCATCCGATATTGATGATGCTGCGACAAGCCGAGAGTGGCATATTTATGCGGACAGATCGGTGGAAGGCTCGCAGTTTTCTCCCGTGGAAGATACTTTTGCCGGAGGCGGCAGCGTAAATGCAAGATATTTAAGGATAACGGTTTTTGGAACCGACGGTATTCCGGAATCTGCCGAGCCGGGCAATAAAGTGAATGGCGATAATGCGATAAGTATTTTCGAATTTAAGGTATTCGGTTCGCAAACCTCGAACGATCTTGACAGAATCCTGGAAGCCGAAAGCTTTAACGGACAGTCGGGTATACAGCTTGAAGCAAGCGCTTTTTCCGGAGTAAACATTTGTGGTACAAATAACAATGATTTTATTCTGTATAAGGATATAGATCTCGGCAACGGGGCGAAGGCCATCCAGGTCGGGATAGCCGTCGGTTCCGGAGACGGAAAGATGGATATTCGTCTTGATGCGGCAAACGGCGAACTTATCGGATCTGTTGAAACGAAAAATACCGGCGGATGGCAAACCTGGAAAACTGTAACTGCCGGTTTATCGGAAAAAGCAAATGGGAAGCATGATATATATGTTGTTTTCAAAGCGAAGAATGATACGGAAGGCGTCGCCAATATTGACTGGTTGAAATTCTGTACTGCTTATCCGTAAAAAAATCTTTTTCCTGAAATCGCCACACTGCGCAACCGTAAAAAAGTCTTTTTCATCGTTGCGCCTCATACCTCATTCTGGTATTTCGACCCGACATATAGATTTTATTTATTCCGTATTTCGTCTAAGTTTCTCATAACGAGGAGAACAAACGCAAAAGCGTATTTGTTAGAAAATTAAATGACAGCATAAAACGATTGATAATATATTTAATTTCTACCCCTATGGTTTTTGACATTGACATGATTCGAAAGGTCTATGTTCACCTCCCCGAAAAGATCAGACAGGCCAAAAATATCTTACGCCGCCCGTTGACCCTGACCGAAAAAATCCTTTTTGCACATCTCTGGCCCGGAGTTCCGGTAAAAAACTACCGGCGTGCCGGCGATTATGTGAATTTTGCCCCCGATCGCGTAGCCATGCAGGACGCTACCGCGCAAATGGCGCTGCTGCAACTGATGAATTCCGGACGCACCGGCGTAGCAGTCCCCTCCACCGTGCACTGCGACCATCTGATACAGGCATACAGGAATGCCGGCGTCGACCTGGAAACAGCCCTCATCACCAATAAAGAGGTCTACGAGTTTCTTCGCGACGTCTCCGACAAGTATGACATTGGCTTCTGGAAACCGGGCGCCGGAATCATTCACCAGGTAATCTTCGAGAATTACGCCTTCCCCGGCGGAATGATGGTGGGAACCGACTCGCATACGCCCAACGCGGGCGGACTGGGAATGATCGCCACAGGCGTGGGCGGCGCCGACGCCGTGGACGTAATGGCCGGCCTGCCGTGGGAACTGAAAATGCCGAAACTGATCGGCGTGAAACTTACCGGAAAATTGTCGGGATGGAGCGCTCCCAAGGATGTGATATTGAAACTGGCAGGTATTCTCACCGTGAAAGGAGGCACCAACGCCATCATCGAATATTTCGGCAAAGGAACGGAATCGCTCTCGGCCACGGGAAAAGGGACCATCTGTAATATGGGCGCCGAAGTGGGGGCTACCTCCTCCGTCTTTCCGTTCGACGAAAGATCGGCAAGTTATCTGGAACGTACCGGCAGAAAAGAGGTGGCCGACGAAGCCCGCAGAATTGCCGGATACCTGCAACCCGACCCTGAAGTGACTGCCCGCCCCGAACAGTATTACGATCAGCTGATCGAAATAGACCTGTCCACCCTCGAACCGCATATCAACGGGCCATTCACTCCCGACGCAGCCCGTACCATTTCGGAATTTGGCGAAGCAGTGAAAAATAATAACTATCCGCGAAAAATGGAAGCAGGACTGATCGGTTCATGCACCAACTCATCGTATGAAGATCTCACCCGGGCAGTTTCCATCGTCAAACAGGCGTGTGACGCAAAAGTGCCCGTGAAAGCGCAGTTCCTCATCAATCCCGGCTCGGAACAGATCCGTTACACAGCGGAACGCGACGGTATCCTGCAGATATTCCGGGAAGCCGGCGCCACCATCATGGCCAATGCCTGCGGCCCCTGTATCGGACAGTGGAAACGCGACGATGACGCGAAAGACCGTCCCAATTCCATTGTCACCTCCTTCAACCGCAATTTCGCCAGGCGAAACGACGGCAATCCCAATACATACGCATTTGTGGCATCCCCCGAACTGGTAGCCGCGCTGACCATTGCCGGCGACCTCTGCTTCAATCCGCTGACGGACACACTCAAGAACGAAAAGGGCGAGCCGGTGAAACTGGCCGAACCGACCGGTTTCGAGACGCCTTCCGGAGGCTATGACGTGAAAGATGCGGGATACCGGGCCCCTTCCGGAGACGGACGGAACATGCAGATAACCTTCGATCCCGGTTCTAACCGACTGCAAAAGCTGGCACCCTTCCCCGCGTGGAACGGCGCGGATTACACCGCATTGCCCCTGCTTATCAAAGTGAAAGGAAAATGTACGACCGACCATATTTCCGCGGCCGGGCCGTGGCTCCGTTTCCGCGGTCATCTCGACAACATTTCGGACAATCTGCTGACCGGAGCCGTGAATGCTTTCAACAACGAAACCAATTCCGTCCTTGATCCCGGTACCATGAGTTATTCCCCCGTCCCGGCGTTAGCCCGGAAATTCAAGGCCGAAGGAACAGGCACCGTGGTTGTAGCCGAAGAGAATTACGGCGAGGGATCGAGCCGCGAACATGCCGCAATGGAACCGCGGCATCTGAATGTGAAAGTGATTCTGGCCAAATCATTTGCCCGAATTCATGAAACCAACCTGAAGAAGCAGGGCATGCTGGCGCTGACCTTTGTGAACAGGGACGACTACGACAAAGTACAGGAGAGAGACCGGATCAGCGTGAAAGGCTTGAAGGGCTTTACCCCCGGCAGAAACCTGACCGTGGAACTGCTTCACTTCGACGGAACGAAAGATGTCATTGAGGCAGCTCACACCTGTAACGAACAGCAAATAGAGTGGTTCAGAGCAGGAAGCGCGCTGAACTGCATGAATAAATAAACAATTACAGAAACGAAAATAAAATATGTCACTATGGATAATGAACAATTGAGAAAAACATTATCGGACTCCATTGCCTTTACAAGCAATATCGACAAGAACCTTTTTGTCAAAATGGGCGTAAAGCGCGGCCTTCGCAATGAAGACCATTCGGGAGTACTCTCCGGACTTACCCGTATAGGAGACGTAGTAGGTTACGAACGCCGTTCCGACGGTACATTAACGCCTACACCCGGCAAGCTTTTTTATCGCGGAATGGATGTGGAAGAACTGGTGAAGGGCATACAGCAGGAAAAACGGCTGGGATTTGAAGAGACTGCCTTTCTGCTCCTCTCGGGGCGCCTTCCGGACAGGGAAGAACTGACTGCCGCTGAACGGCTGATCGCGCAAACCATGCCGCTGAATCATAACGCAACGATGAACATCCTTTCGCTGAAAGGGAAAAACATCATGAATATCCTGGCGAGAAGCGTACTGGAACTGTATGTCTACGACGAGAATCCCGACGACATATCCCCCGACAATCTTATAGACCAGTCCATCAACCTGATTGCCAAATTCCCCACCATCATCGCGTATGCCTACCAGGTGATGCGGCACGATCTGTGCGGACACTCGCTGCACGTACGTTTCCCCTTTGAAGACCGATCCGTAGCCGAAAACTTTCTCTTTATGATGAAGGGACGCAATAATTACACCACCCTCGATATACGGATTCTGGACCTGGCGCTGATCCTCCATGCGGAACACGGAGGAGGGAATAACTCCACTTTCTCGGTACGCGTCACCAGTTCGACCGAAACGGATACCTATTCCGCCATTGCAGCCGGTATCGGTTCTTTGAAAGGCCCCCTCCACGGAGGCGCCAACATCAAAGTGCGCGGCATGCTGGAGGATATGAAGAGAAACGTGAAAGACTGGACAAGCCGTCAGCAGGTGGATGACTATCTGAGGAAGATACTGAAGAAAGAGGCTTTTGACCGTACCGGCCTTATCTACGGCATAGGTCACGCCGTCTATACGGTGAGTGACCCGCGCGCCATGCTGCTGAAAGAGATGGCGCGCGATCTGGCGAAAGAGAAAGGACGCGAAGAAGAATTCGCATTTATGGAACTGATAGAAGAGCGTGCCGTAGAAGTCTTTCTCGCTCTCAAAAAGAGTACGGCCAAAGCCAGAACCTGCGTCAATGTCGATTTCTATTCGGGATTTGTGTATGACGCCATCGGGTTACCGCCGGAAGTATTCACACCACTCTTCGCAATGGCACGTATCGTAGGCTGGTCGGCTCACCGGATCGAGGAACTGAATTTCGCCAGCAAGCGTCTGATACGTCCCGCATACAAAAATGTACATGAGCAACAATACTTTGTCCCCATGAATGAAAGATAATACAGTATCCTAATCTCTTAATCAATGTAACGTCGAATGCAAAAAATAAAAGTAAACAACCCCGTGGTTGAACTGGACGGCGACGAAATGACCCGTATCATCTGGTCTTTCATCAAAGAACAGCTGATACTGCCCTATCTCGATCTGGAGATAAAATATTACGACCTCAGCATACAGCATCGCGATGCAACGGATGACCGGGTGACGGTAGAGTCTGCCGAAGCCATCAGGAAATACAATGTAGGCATCAAGTGCGCCACCATCACGCCCGACGAGGTGCGCGTAGCGGAATTCGGATTGAAGCGGATGTGGAAGTCGCCCAACGGAACCATCCGTAACATTGTGGGCGGAACCGTATTCCGCGAACCGATCATCTGTAATAATATCCCCCGTTACGTGCAGGGGTGGACGGAACCGGTCATCATCGGACGTCATGCCTTCGGAGACCAGTATCGCGCCACCGACAAGGTAATCAAAGGGAAAGGCACGCTCCGCCTGACGTTCACCGGCGAGGAGGGCGAAACGCAGAGCTGGGATGTCTATAAATTCAACGGCGACGGCGTGGCAATGGCAATGTATAACACCGACGAATCCATTTACGGCTTTGCCCGTTCCTCCTTCCGGATGGCGCTGACGAAGAAATATCCGCTTTACATGTCAACCAAGAACACCATCCTGAAGGCGTATGACGGACGCTTCAAGGATATTTTTCAGGAAGTGTATGAAAAAGAGTTCAAGGTCGAATTTGAGAAAGCCGGCATTACCTACGAGCACCGGCTGATCGACGACATGGTGGCTTCGGTCATGAAGTGGCGCGGCGGATTTGTCTGGGCGTGCAAGAATTACGACGGCGACGTGCAGTCCGACACGGTAGCACAGGGATTCGGTTCGCTGGGGATGATGTCCTCCGTACTGGTCACCCCCGACGGAAAGACGGTGGAGGCCGAGGCCGCGCACGGAACGGTAACGCGCCACTATCGCCTGCATCAGCAGGGGAAAGAGACCAGTACCAATCCCATTGCGTCCATCTTCGCCTGGACACGCGGACTGGCGCACCGGGGACGGCTCGACGGCAACAGACCGCTTATTGACTTCTGCGAAAAGCTTGAGCAGGTGTGCGTACAGACCGTGGAGGGCGGGGAGATGACCAAAGATTTGGCGCTTCTTGTCTATGGCAACGGTGCGCCGCGCAGTGCATACCTCTCTACGCAGGAGTTTCTGCAGGCGCTGAAACGAAATCTGGATGCCAAATCAGCTCTCTGAGCAGGAACTCCTTCTCGGTAATAAAAAACGGGGGCGGCCAAAACGGCACGAGTGGTCGGAAGAAATTGCGGTCACATTTTCTATGTTTTAAAGAACAAAGCAGGGTCACCGCCACATACCACTACAATCATAGCAATAATCAAGTTTCTCATTTCCATTGTAAATCTTCTTTTAGCTGTTTTATATCCGATTTCATTGGCATGTTTATAGATAAGGAC
>JAIRSV010000085.1 GCA_031255275.1 Proteiniphilum sp. | reverse complement strand
AACTGAGTGTCAACAAGCGTGTGAATCTGTTTCGTGAAGCTGCGGCGGGGAGGTAAACTTCCGTCGGCAGGAGACATACACACGCTCTCATTTACAAGTCGTGCGGGGGATAACAGAAGGCTGTTATCTCCCGCTTTTGTTTTTGCGCAGGGCGTGTCCCGCACGCTGCGGTGGGATGATGGGATGATGGTTGATGTGTTGATGTTTAGAAGCGGAAACAACCGGCTCGGGGAGCGCCGGAGCGGCAAGGGGCGCTCCCCGAGCTGGTTGTTTTTGGCGCTGGGGCGTTCCCCTAACCGGATATACCCCATACTCCAATCACGTTCGCGGGAACGAACGCGCCACGTTCGCGGGACCGAACGCGTCAGGTTCGCGGGAACGAACGCGCCAGGTTCGCGGGAACGAACGCGCCAGGTTCGATGAATTACTCCCCGGACAGGGGCGGGTCGACTATCGAGAATCGGGCAAACTTCAGTAAAAGCTGCTTTTTGCCCGCGGATTCAAAATCTACAAAGGCGCGACGATCATTGCCGCTCATCTCGATGGAGATCACTTTCCCGCGACCGAAACGTTCATGTTCGATTATATGTCCCACCTTCAGCGCCTGCGCCTCTTCCGACAGCGGCGCGGAGGGCGCCGTCGACGGCGCAGCGGTCTGAACGGATCTCTTTGCCTCCGCTCCGTCTGCGCGGACGGCGGATGTGGCGGTCGCTGTCCGCTGTTCCCGCCACGCCTGCATGGAACTCCGGCCGCTTTCCGCCGGAGAGGGACGGAGTGCTGCTCCGTCTCCCTCGACGAACGTGGGGTCTATGTCTTGCAGAAAGCGACTCGGAGAGGCGGTATTGATCTGTCCGTTTCTGAAGCGGCTTTTCGCCCAGGTGACGGTGCAGCTCTTCCTTGCCCGCGTGATGGCGACGTAGAGGAGGCGACGCTCTTCTTCCAGTCCGCGACTCTCGGATTTTGCCATGACGGAGGGAAACAGGTCTTCTTCCAGTCCGACGATGAATACGTGGTCGAACTCAAGCCCTTTGGCTGAATGTACCGTCATCAGCGTCACCTTCTCGCCATCCTCCTCCGCACCGGCGTCCTGGTCGGTGAGCAGCGATACTTCCGACAGAAAGTCTGTCAGCCGGACGTTCTCTTCGCCCTGTTCGCGCTGCGCCTCCACAAAGCCGTTTATTGCGCCCAGCAGTTCCTGCACGTTCTGTGCCCGGCTCATCCCTTCGGGCGTTATATCGTCACAGGCAGCCCTGGCGATGCCGCTTTTCCTGATTACTTCCTGCGCCAGTTCGAAGGCGTTAGCCGTGTCACGCCGGTCGATAAATTCCTGCATCAGGGTATGAAATGTCTTTAACTTGCCGGCGGTGCCCGAATTTACTTCCAGACCGTATTCCGACGGTGCGCCCGTCACCTGCCAGAGGCTTGCGTCGTGCTGCTGTGCGGCTACGGCTATCCGGGCTACCGTCACGGCGCCGAGGCCGCGCGCCGGGTAGTTGATGATGCGGCGGAAGGCCTCCTCGTCGTCCGGATTCACGATCAGGCGGAAGTAGCTGATGATGTCTTTGATTTCTCTGCGCTGGTAGAATGAGAGGCCTCCGTATATTTTGTAGGGGATGTTGTTCTTTCGCAGCGCTTCTTCAAAGATGCGTGACTGGGCGTTGGTACGGTAGAGGATGGCGAAATCGCCGTAACCGGCATGTTTCTCGAGTCGTATCCGGGCGATTCTGCCGGCGACGATCAGTCCCTCTTCGAAGTCCGAATAGGCGCTTCGCAGGCAGACTTTTTCGCCCTCTTCATTTTCCGAGAATACGTTTTTGAAGATTTGCTCTCTGTTTTTTTTGATGAGGCTGTTGGCTGCGTTGACGATATTTTGTGTGGAACGGTAATTCTGTTCGAGTTTGAATATGCGTGTCTCCGGAAAATTTGATTTGAATTTCAGGATATTGTCGATGTTGGCTCCTCTGAAGGAGTAGATACTCTGAGCGTCGTCTCCCACCACGCAGACGCGGTGATGTGTTTCGGCCAGTTGCTTCACGATGAGGTGCTGGGCAAAGTTGGTATCCTGGTATTCGTCAACGAGGATATAGCGGAACTGGTTCCGGTATCTTTCGAGCACCTCTTCGCGGTCGCGAAACAGGATGTTTGTGAACATCAGCAGATCGTCGAAGTCCATGCTGTTGGCTGAGCCGAGCCGCAGCTGGTATCGCCGGTAAATCTCGCCGAGCAGGGGTCTTCTTGCCATCCGGTCATAGTGAGCAAGCTCAGTGCTGGCGGCATACATGGCTGGTGAAATCAGGCTGTTTTTGGCTTTTGAGATTTGTCCGTGCACGGCTCCCGGTTTGTAGAGTTTGTCATCCAGTTCCATCTCTCTGATGATGAGTCTGACCAGGTTTCCCGAGTCAGAGGAGTCGAAGATGGTGAAGTTGGACTGGAATCCGATCGTTTCCGCCTCATTCCGCAGGATGCGGGCGAAGACGGAGTGGAATGTGCCTGCCCAGAGGCGGCGTGCCCTCTCCTCGCCCGCCAGACCGGCTATGCGTGATTTCATCTCTCTGGCCGCCTTGTTCGTAAAGGTGAGTGAGAGTATTTGCCAGGGTTGAAGTCCCTGTTCCTCCATGAGGTAAGCAATCTTGTGGGCGAGTACGCGCGTTTTCCCTGATCCGGCGCCGGCTATCACCAGCGAGGGGCCGTCGCAAAATTCCACCGCCGCCCGCTGCGCGCCGTTCAGCCTGCAGAGCAGGCTGTGGTCACTGTTCATTTCGATTTTCTGCATGAGTGCAAAAGTACGAATTTTCGGCGGAACGGGATAAAAAAAACCGCCTCCCGTCAGAGGGCGGAGGGCGGTAGTAATCAGGTGTGAAATCCCGGTTGAGAGCTCCGTCAGAGGCTGAAGGTGTAGCGTACGCTGAGGGCAAATCCGCGATACCAGTAGTCGTTGTAGCTGTTGGTGAAGTTGAATGAGGGCTTCCAGTCCAGCGAGATATTAAAGGGTGCCTGGGGAAATGTGTACTCAATGCCTCCGATGAGGTCGACCCCGAGGAGGAATGAGCTGCTGTATTGATTCCTGTCGCGGTGAATGCCTCCGATATGTGCGCCGAGGCCGGCATACCAGTCCAGTCCCGGTGTCTCGGGAATCGGCTGCAGGTATTCATACATCCCCGTCAGCTGAAAGTAGCGGGGCGATACGGCAAAGATAAGCTCTCCGGCGTTGGTGGGTGACAGAATATGCTTCAGCGTCAAACCATTGTCATACCCCAGTCTCATCCCCAGGGAAGTGTCGTAGTGCTGTGCGTGCAGCGCGCCGGAAAAGGCTGTCACCAGAAATAGTGCGAGAAATAATTTTTTTATTTTCATCATGTTTTATTTTGTACGAAAAAATAACAAATAAGCATACGGATTGTTTTCTTCTTCCTCCTGGGTGCCGCCCGCCCCCGGAAATCTTCAGAGAGGGGGGAGTATTCCGCCTCCCGTCACCGTCAGATAGCATTTCCGGCAGAGGGGCTGATACTCTTCGGTTTCTCCCAGCATCACCAGGCGGTCACTGTTCACCAGGCGGTGGGAATAGCTGGCAAGGCTGCCGCACCGCACGCAGATGGCGTGCACCTTCAGGACATCGTCGGCAATGGCGCACAGCGCCGGCACCGGGCCGAAGGGGTTGCGCCTG
>JAIRSV010000138.1 GCA_031255275.1 Proteiniphilum sp. | reverse complement strand
AGCCGGCAAACGCCCAATTTTTTGAGCGATACGGACGCAGTCTTGACTTTTTTTGCCGACTTTTTTGTGTCAAGACAAAAAAGCCGGTGGGGTCACAGGGGCAACGCCCCTGCGAAGTGAAAAGTGGAAAATTCTTTTTCGTTCGTCGGGGCGGGTGCTCCCGCCCCTTGCCACTCGGGCGCTCCCCGAGCTGGTTTTTTCCGCTTTTCCGCTTCTAAAAACATTTTCAACTCTCAACTTTCCACTGTCCATTAATGAAGCTTCTTCATTTCTCCTCTTTCCACTAAAAAAATGCGCTTTTTTAAAATGGTCACACACGAAAATATTTTATCTTCTCGCGAGGATTTTTTTTCTTCTCACGACGGCAATCCATCTTCTCGTGAGGAAAAAATTTCTTCTCGTGAGGATTTTTTATTTTCTCGCGAGGATTTTTTTTCTTCTCACAACGGCAGTTCATCTTCTCGTGAAGAAAAAATTTCTTCTCGTGAGGATTTTTTATCTTCTCGCGAAGATTTTTTTTCTTCTCGTGTGACCGGTTTGAATTCTCGTATGTTTTTCTTCCCCTTTGCAGAACAATTTTTATACACATATTTATTAATCACCTGAACAACTACAAAATGGTAACTTTTATTCAAAAAATAAATAAGAAGAAGAGGAGAACGATTATATCAGGAAGTATTTCAGAATGGGAGACGACAGCAGGAGCGAGGTGCATGTGACAGACCGGGACGCGGTAATCCGCAGGCAAGGATAAAGTTCGGGGAAGAGATTTATTTCATCACATTCACAATGGATTCCGTGAGAAAAAAGCTTTACGGCGCCACGGCCGACGGACTGGTTAGCGGCAAAGAATTCGAACAGCAAAAAAAGATAAAAAAATACGGACGAAAAATTCTTTTTTCAAAAAAACTTGCTTACATTTGCAAACGCTTCACAATTATTCCGAAGCGCATAGCAATACACTCGTAATCCCTTATTTATATGGTAACTCGGAGACTGCATATTTTATTCGCCGGAACCGGCTTCGCCGGCTCAGGCAACTCCGTGGGATACAGAGTTTTACCCCCCCCCACCGCAAATTCCTGAAAATCAAACAGTTATGCTGGTTGTCATGGCGAACGCGCTGATAATCAGTGTGTTAAAACGGGTCGTTTTCGCTTCGACCTCCGTTTTACCCGCACTGCATCCTGACACTTATATATACGGTATGCCGTTTCCGGCCGGAACTTTTATTGACTGCCGCGAAAGTTCCGTAAAGCTAAGCCAAAGTTCGAGCAGGTTGAACAAAGCCTTCGGCAAGCTAAACAGAAGCTTCGTAACGCGCGACAGGAGTTGCGTAGCGCGCGACAGGAGCAAAATATGTACAGCGGGTACATCGGATATGGATTACAGTTTAAAACCCTTTAACAGACATGCCTATGAGTAGATAACCGACGCTAAGAAGAATTGCCGGACAGCGGCAGCAGTGCCGTCCGGCGGAAGAGAAATGAATTACATTGATTATTAATAACTAAAGTCACTCAAATATATGTGCAAAAAATTTACAGCAGACAGAGATACTTTCAATAATTTCAGATATGATCTCAAGATTATCAGCTCCGTGCTGTGCCTGTTCTTCCTCAGCGGGATGTTTTCGCGTGCGTCGACAGGCCTCACGGAAAGAGAGGGACAGGGAACTGTCCCCGGATCGGCGGAAGCGCTTGTCAAAGAGGCTGTCCGGCAGGAAAAGCGGACGGTGAGGGGACGGGTAACGGACAGTGACGGCGAATCCGTTATCGGCGCCAATATCGTGGAGAAGGGAACTTCAAACGGAACGGTCACCGATATTGACGGAAACTTCACCTTACAGGTAGAAGAGAATGCCGTGCTGCTCATCTCCTACATCGGCTATCTGGCGCAGGAGGTCGGCACTGCCGGACGGAGTTCCTTCGATATTACGCTGCTCGAAGACACCCAGTCTCTCGAAGAGGTGGTCGTTATCGCGTATGGCGAGCAGAAAAGATCGGCATTTACCGGATCGGCGGTTGTGGTATCGTCGGAAACCATCAGCCGCAGACCCGTTTCGAATGTAATGAGCGTGCTGGAGGGAATATCTCCGGGCGTACAGATGGAGAGCACGTCGGGATCTCCCACCGCAACGCCTTCGTTCCGCATTCGCGGCGCCAGTTCCATCAGCGCCGGCAGAGATCCCCTGATTGTGGTGGACGGCGTTCCGTACGAAAGCGGATGGAACAATATCAACCCGAATGATGTGGAGTCGGTCACCGTACTGAAAGATGCCGCCTCTACCGCCATTTACGGAGCAAGAGGAGGGAACGGCGTGGTACTGGTTACTACCAAAAAGGCTGTCAGGGACAAAAAAGTATCCATTACCCTGGATACAAAACTGGCCATCTCGCAGGTACGCAGAAACGACCTGTATGACGTCATAGACAGTCCCGGAGAGTATTATGAGCAGCATTATCTGGCTATGTATAATTATTACCGGAATGTGGCCGGACATAATTCGTTTAAAGCCAATCAGGAGGCCAACAAGTCATGGTCAAGGAACAGCGACGAAGGAGGTTTGGGCTATCTCGTGTACACAGTCCCCGACGGGGAACTGCTGGTCGGACAGAACGGAAAACTGAATCCCAATGCAACTTTGGGAAGACTCGTTATGGGAACCGACAACGGGGAATACTTCCAGACTCCCGACGACTGGGTAAGCGAAACATACAAAACGGGACTGCGCCGGGATTACAGCCTGAATATCAACGGCGGCGCCGAAAACATTTCCCTTATGGCCAGCCTCGGCTACACCAATGACGAGGGCATCACGGACGCTGCGTTTTTCGAACGCTACACCGGGCGGTTAAACGGCATATTCAACGCGCGAAAGTGGCTCCGGCTCACGGCAAACCTCGACGTTGCGGTATCGGAATATGCCAACAATACCGACTATTCGGACAACAGCAACAATATCTTCTCCAACGCAAACAGGGTAGCGCCCATTTATCCGGTGTACGTGAGGGACAGAGACGGAAATATTCTCTATGATGAAAACGGAAAGGTGTATGATTATGGCGACGGCAAACACAACGGGAGCATATCCCGGCCAATCAATCCGGGGTCGAACAGGCTGCAGGAAGCGCTGATTCAGACCCGGAAATACGAGTCGATGAGAACGGGCGCCAAAACGGCGGCCGACTTCATCATCACACCCGGTTTGACCGCCACCCTCAACGTCGCCTACGACCAGGTGGACAGAAGATACATCAGCACCGGACAACCGTTTTACGGAACCTCCACTCCGGGAGGCACGACGTCGATCAGCGCCGGCAAAAACAAAACGGTGAACCTTCAGCAACTGCTCAACTACACCAAACGGTGGAACAACCATAATATAAAGGTGACCCTGCTGCACGAATCGTTCGACAGCAACTCATACTACCTGTCGGGCAGCAGATCGAACATGTTCAATTATTTCGACAACCAGGAGCTTGCCGGCGCCATCACCATCACCGGCAACAACTCATATACCCGAAACTACCAGAGTGAGGGCTACGGAGGACGTCTGCTGTACGACTACAAAAACACGTACAATATTGACGCATCCTTCAGGCGCGACGCATCATCACGCTTCCACCCCGATTATCGTTGGGGGAATTTCTTCTCGTTCGGCGGCGCCTACCTCGTCTCACGGGAAGATTTCTTCAAAGTATCATGGATAGATGAGCTGAAACTGAAACTGTCGTTCGGCCAGAATGGAAACGACCAGATCGGCAATCACCGTTACATAGACACATACAGCATCGAAAATCTCGACGGGGAAATTGCCGTGACCTTCCTGAACAGGGGTAACAAACGGATTACCTGGGAAACCCGGACAGCCGTCAATACCGGTATGGAATTTGAAATCTTTAAGGGACGGCTTACGGGCGGCATCGATTACTACCACAACAAAACCACCAATATGCTTGCTTCCGTATCGGTACCCTATTCTTTGGGATACTCCTCCTACTACGACAACGTGGGAAGCATGAGCAACAGCGGAGTAGAACTCGATTTGCGGGGAGATATTGTCCGGACGAAAAACTTCAAATGGAGCATGTACCTGAACGCCTCCCTCAACAAAAGCAAGGTACTGGAACTTGCCGAAGAGAGAACGGGCGAAACGCTGTATGACCTGAACGGAAACTCCGTATCACAGGGTTACAGTTCCGGCAGCTACTTCTATGGCGAAGGCCTGGAATTCAAGACCTGGTACCTGAAGAAATTTGCGGGAATCAACGAAGAGGGACAGCCACTCTGGTACGTCCGTGACGAAACATCGGGCGAAATATCCACGACCGCCACTTACAGTTCGGCCTCTTATTTCGCAAGCGGAAGCTCACAGCCGAAAGTCTTCGGTGGATTCGGCGGAAGTTTTTCGTGGAAAGCGCTGGAACTCACCTATGCTTTTTCCTACCGGCTCGGAGGGTACGGTTACGATTCGGGTTACGCGACGCTGATGACCGGCCCCTACACCGGACGCACAGGCTACAACTACCACAAAGACGTAAGAAACTCCTGGACACCCGAAAATCAAAACAACGATTTTGCGCGATGGCAGTTTGACGACCGTTATTTCAGCTCCGCTTCAGACCGCTGGCTGACAAAAGCCGATTATTTGAGCCTGCAAAACGTATCGCTGGGATACAACATTCCCAAAAATTTGATTCACCGGCTGGGTATCGAAGGTTTGACCGTATCGGCAGGCGTGGACAATCTGTTCTTTTTATCGCACAGAAAGGGATTCGTCCCCAGCAGGGATTTTGACGGAAACGTGGACTTTGGTTACTTTCCCGCCATGAGCAGATATATGATGAATCTGAATTTCAAATTCTAACTAAATTAAGGAAATATGAAAAATCTATTTATACTAATCAGCATCGCCCTGCTTCCCCTTGCCGGATGTATCGACGACTCCGTCGCAACCGATTATGCCACGGGCGACCAGATCGGAGGATCCGAAACGGCCCTTGAGTCCCTGGCCAACAGTACGGCAGCGTTCATGTACAGTTACGAGTATTTCGGCACGCTCGCCAGTCAGGAATTTGGCTATCCGGCCATGATGATTATGCGCGACGCCCTCACCGACTGTCCCTACGTGAGTTCCAACTACAACCACTTCAACACGCCGTGGGGGTCGCTGTCCGATTTTTCGTCGGGAAGGGCAAAACAGCCCTGGCGCTATTACTACCGCATGATTCTCAACGCCAACAACACCATTATCGCCGTAGGCGATCCCGAAGAGGCGCCCGCCAAAATACGGCAATTCTACGGAAACGCCCTCGTGTACCGCGCGTTGGCCTACATGGACCTGATGCGGCAGTACGAATACAAAAAAACGGGAGTACAGGCGCTCGACGCCGAAGCGGAAAGCCGGGGCATCTACGGCTTGACGACGGTGCTTATCGACGAGCATTTTGACGTAAAAAACGCCAAAAACAACCCCAGGGTGCCCTTTTATCACATGTACAGGTTTATCATGAACGACCTGAATATGGCGGAAAAATACCTCGAAGGGTATGCCCGGACGTCAAAAATCAGGGCCGACCTGTCGGTTGTTCAGGCATACAAAGCCCGCCTGTGGCTCGAAATCGCCACGCGATTCCAGAAATATCCGGAGGATTTGCAGACCCAGCTGAGTCACGAAAACGACGAGGAACTGGCCATGTATGACAAACTCGGCATAACGACCGCCAAAGACTGTTATCAACAGGCGGCGCGCTATGCCGGTTTGGTAATCAACCAATACGCGCCCCTTACCGAAAGCCAGTGGCACAGCCTGACCGACGGCTTCAACGAGGCGTCGGTAGGTTCCTGGATTTTTGCCATCACCATCAATTCGATCGACGCGGTGTACGACAGGGTAAACAGTTTTCCCTCCAACTGCGTCACCGAGTTTTCGAGGGGCTACAGCCGTTCGCAATACCACTGCTACCGGATGATCGACAAACGGCTGTATGACAAAATAGGAGACGACGACTGGCGAAAAGTTACCTGGATCGACCCGGCAGACGCCGGCGCCAAGCCCACCCCCGCCAAATACCACACCCTGCTGAGCGCGGATGAATGGGCTTTGAGAGATGCCTACGTCGGTTTTAAATTCCGTCCCAACGAGGGAGACATTTCGGACGATTATAAAAACGCCCTTCAGGTAGATTTCCCCATAATCCGCGTGGAAGAGATGTATTTCATCGAAGCGGAAGCCAAAGCCTATACCGACGGCTTGGCGGCGGGAGTCAGTGCCCTCACTGCGTTTATGAATACCTACCGTTACAAGGGAGGCACCTACGCCATATCGCCGGGCAACGTGGAGGACTTTGTGGACAACCACCTGATTACCCAGAAAAGAATTGAACTTTGGGGTGAAGGTTTGGCGTTTTTCGACATAAAAAGGCGCAAACTGGCCATTACCCGCGGATACGCGGGGTCGAACTGGCTTCCCGGCAACCGTTACAACTCCACGCCCGGATTCACGCCCTCGTGGCTCAACATGTATGTGCCCAACGAGGGAGAATCCTCGCTCAACGGAGCGCTGAAAATGAATCCCGATCCGCAGGTCAACGACATGTACGGTTTATGGGTAGAATAATTGTAGCATGTAATAAAATCGAACAAAATGAAGAATATATACAGCATTTTACTCGCCGTGTCGGCGATAATTATGGCCGTTTCGTGCGACGACGGCAACGACTGGAAAGCGGGGCCGCAACCGGCAGCCAACAATCCCGGCGTATATTTCGACGGGAGTACTCCGAGAATAATCGAGCTGGGAGCCACCGCAGAGGGCGTTTTGAGAAGCGAAACCGCTTCCGTTCCCGTCAAAAGGGACGAGGCGAAGGCGAGCAACGCCCTTCAGGTTCCGGTAAAAATCCGGTATGCCGCCTCCAATTTGACGGTGACCGAAACCGTCTCTTTTGAAGCCGGATCGTCCTCTGCGGAACTGAAGGTGACTATCGGAGAATTTCAATTCGGCCAACAGTACGCTTTCGCCGCAGAAATCGACGAAAATTACTCGAATCCCTACAAAAATGACAGCGGCGGAAGTTCCCGTATCGACGCCAAGGTAGAAGTAGTGTGTCTTTTGGGCAGGGCTACGTTTACGCCCACCGACTATTCGGGTTCCAACCAGCCGCAATTCATTCCCTTTGAGCACAATATCTACGACAACCAGGACGGCACCTATACGATCAAAAACTTTTTGTATAACAACGCCGGATACAACTTCAGCTTTTCGATAGACGAAAACAACAACATCCGGCCGCTGGAATCGAACGGGTATCACTCAACGGACGAAAACCGCTGGTATTTCTATTCGGAAAACAATAGCAAGGAATCCTCCCGAATCCCCTGCTATATTCCCGGAGCCGACCCCGACGATTTCGTAGAATACCTCTATTTCTACACGGCCGAGAATACCTCTTCCTACACCGCCTTTCGGATGGACTTGTCCACCAAAACCGGCCGTATGATGGGATATTCCCGCTACAACGTGTCCTCTTCGGGACGTATCGCTTTCAATTTCACCTGGGAGTGAAACAAAACAACCCGTCAAACCGTTAACAACTGCCGGAAGGGCTTATCTCTTCCGGCAGTTTCAAAACCAGTCAATATGAAAAAGATAAATCTCACACTCCTTTTAGCGCTGTTATCACTGAGTCATCTCACGGCGCAGCCGCCCCGGGATGTCACCGTCGAGGGACACGGCGACCTGTATGTACTGTATAATGCAGACGGCAGCGTCCGGATCATATCGGCGCAGGCCGGCGGAAGCGTGCTGGATAGCACATTTGCCGCTCTGCCCGAAAATCTGCAACTGCGCTATATCGCCGCAGATCCGGACACAGGTATCGACTTTACGTTTCGGCTTCACGGCCGCATCAAACATTCGTGGCGTCAGGAAAAGCCGGCGAAAACCCTTGTCGTATCAGATCTTCACGGCCGTCTCGACGCCTTTGTCGCATTTCTGAAGGGGAACGGCGTCGTGGACGATAACCTGCACTGGACATACGGGGAAAATCAGCTGATCTTTCTGGGGGACATCCTAGACCGCGGACGCGATGACAATGGCATTGCATGGCTCGTGTACAAGCTGGAAAAGGAAGCGGAAGAGGCCGGCGGACGGCTTGACTTCATTCCCGGAAATCACGAGGATCTGGTACTGAAAGATGATATTCGTTATGTGCACGAAGATCATCTGATTTTCGCGGCAAAGGCCGGCATCCCCTACTCCCGGCTGTATGGCGCCGACACGGAACTGGGACGTTGGATTCGCGACAGTTATCTGATCATCATAGTCGGCGACGACCTGTTTGTCCACGCGGGACTGAGCCGGGAGATGGAGGAAAAGAGTTATAAAACGGGGGAGATCAACGAACTGGGAATGCGTTTCATCGGCATTCCGACAGCCGCAAGGAAGGAGTTACACGGGAGGAACGAACTGCTTTTCGGGAGCAGCGGCCCGCTGTGGTACCGGGGCCTGGCATCCGACGCTGAACGACATTCGCCGCTCGCGCCTGAAGATTTGCGCAGTGTGCTGAAATATTACGGTGTATCGCGGATCATCGTCGGACATACCGAGGTAGATGAGATCGACCGACGATACGGAGGAGAGGTTATTGCGGTGAATGTGCGTCACCACAAGAATTTTGAAAGGAATGGGTCAGCTGGTTTTTTGATCGAAGGTGACAGTTCTTTCGTCGTAAATTATACGGGGGAGAGGGAGCAATAGCTCTCACATGCAATGATTATCCGGCGCGGCGCGGCAGGGGCTTTGCCTCTGTACCCCGCCGGCTTTTTTATGTGATGATGTGAAGTGAAGAAGTTGAGAAGTGGAGAAAACCAGCTCGGGCGTTCCCCGAGCTGGTTGTTTTTGGCGCATAGGTTATATAAATCATGTAAATCATGTAAATCAAAAGAATCACAGTGCAGACAGTGTCCCGGAGGGACACGATTTTCATAACCGCAGGTCGCTGACCTGCGGGGGAGGAACATCAGCGTCATACTGCCTGAAAGGCAGGACCATTCAGTCAAGTCCTGCCTTTCAGGCAGCGCTGTGCGTTACCGACAATCCGCAGGCTGCGTTTCACTTGCCCGCGGTTATGAAGATATTGCCCTTCGGGCAATGTACACAACTTCCGTCAGTGGAAAATGGCCATTG
>JAIRSV010000068.1 GCA_031255275.1 Proteiniphilum sp. | reverse complement strand
ACTGCGTCCGTATCGCTCAAAAAATAGGGCGTTTGCCGGCTAAAATCCTCATAACTCGCGCCGGTGGCGCTCAGACAGCGAGGATTTTTATACGCCGGCTGCTCTGATTTTTTGGCGCTTCGGCCGATGTCGGAGAGGCGCCGTTCCGGCGCATTGGTTATGGAGAAGTAAAGAAGCGGAGAAAACCAGCTCGGGGAGCGCCGGAGCGGCAAGGGGCGGGAGCACCCGCCCCGACGAGCGAAAAAGAAAATTCCATTAAAAAAAGAGCGCCCACTGAAGGGCGCTCTTACTTTTGACATCAGGCACGACCGATACATCCGCACCGGCAGACGGTTTTACCAATCAGACTCTCCAACAGTCCAGTTTTTGTCAGCAGCTATGCTGAGATCGCAGGTACCGGTTCCGGGATTACTCCAAAGCCTTATTAGACCCGCTTCCATACCCGACAAGTCGGGCAAATCCGTAAATATCCTGTTAAGGGCATCGGCGCTTAACTGATTTTCAAAACAATCCAACCATGTTAACTTCGTATTTTTTGACACATCCAGTGCGCTTAACGGATTATCGCCACAATCCAAAAATGTTAACGCCGTATTCTTTGATACATCCAATGCACTCAACTCATTACCGCCACAAGCCAACAATGTTAACGCCGTATTGTTAGACACATCCAGTGCGCTTAACGGATTATAGCTACAACCCAACACCTCTAACTTCGTATTCTTTGACACATCCAGTGTGCTTAACCGATTAGAGTGACAATCCAACCATGTTAACGTCGTGTTCTTTGATACATCCAGTGCGCTTAACTGATTATGGCCACAATTCAAGTATGTTAACGCCGTGCATTCGCTTACATCCAGTGTGCTTAACCGATTATCGGTACACCTCAACACTTTTAACGTCGTGTTTTTTGACACGTCCAGTGCGCTTAACTGATTATAGCTACAATGCAACTCTGTTAACGCCGTGCAGTTGCTTACATCCAAAGCCGTTATACTGCCCGCGGTAGGAAACTTGCCACCACAATTGAATAAGGAGAGCTTTTCCGCCTGTATCCGTACGGTGTGTTCGGCATTGCTTGCATAGGTATGCGTAACTCCTGTATCGTAAAGATTATCATATTCTCCCAATGCTGAGCCGTCTTCCCAGTCAACAGTGATGCTTTTTGCCGTGGCGTAAAATGTTATGACATTCCCCGTAAAAGTAAATTCCACTGATTTATCCAATTTGGGCGCTGCGCCTGCCTGCCTGACGGTGACGGTTTTGTCGGTGATGCCTCCGGTGACGCCGATAATGCCCTTTTCGGCGGAACCGGCCGTGAAGGTGATTTTCGCCTCACGCGCTTCCATTGCGGCATTTTCGGTTGCGGTAACGATAACCTCACCGTTGCCCGTGCCTGACTTGGGGCTGAGGGTGAGCCATGCGACGTTGCTTTCGGCTACCCACCCCGCACTGCATGTGACGGTAATGGTACCGCTTCCGGCAACATTCTCCAGATTGAGGGTTTCAGGCGCTACCGACAGGTTGGGCGCCTCTCCCACTTCGATGCACGATACAGCCGTCACGAGCAGCGCCGCCGCTGCTATCGGAAAAAGGCTGTGCTTAAATGATCTTCTTCTCATGTTTGTAGTTTTTCGTTTCATGCTGATGAATTATTATTTGCCCTGCTCTTTAGGCTTTGCAGGTCTTGCCATTCTGCTTATTTTGTGTTGTTTGTGTTATTCGTGTTGTTTGTGTTGCGCATGTAGCTTGCTTTTTCTCCCGCGCCGTCATTTCATTAACTTTTTCGCTCGTCGGGGCGGGTGCTCCCGCCCCTTGCCGCTCCGGCGCTCCCCGAGCTGGTTTTCTCTTTCTTCATTTTTAATTCTTCATTTTTAATTCTTCATTGAGAAAGGGCGCTCCCCGAGCTGGTTTTCTCCTCTTCTTTGCTTCTTAAAAAAAAATTTCCACTTTCAATTTTCAACTTTCCATTAATGACGTCCGGCGCTGGTTCCGGACAAGCCCGGCGCAGTTCCGGACAAGTCCGGCGCAGTTCCGGACAAGTCCGGCGCAACCCGGGGAATGTTCAGAATCTCACCGCAACACCGCCCGACAGCCAGAATCCAGGCTGAGGGATATTGCCGAAATCAACATGCGTGACGTTGAAGATATTATTCGCACTGACAAAAAGATCCGTACGGGAAAATCTGCCGTCAACCCTCACATCCAGCAGAGAAAATGGAGAGAAACTCACCCGTTCACCGGGCTGCAGACCGACATACCGCACATAGGAACCGGCCCTCTCCTGCCGGCGGAAATTCCACGATACCGACAGAATCCTGCCGATGTCGTGGGTGAGGCCGACGGTGAATTTATGTTTCAGGTAATTGCGGACATACATGGAGACCGGGTTATTCACCACCTTCTCCGAATCATAGTCCTGCGCAAGAAAAGCATATCCGACCCTCAGCGACCGGAAAGGCTGTCCGGAAGCAAAAAGTTCATCGAGACGGAGTGAAACGGAAGTTTCCACACCAAAAGTTTTGAGTCCCTCCCCCACCGGCAGATTGACCGCGTGCCATTTCTCATCATCGTCCCGATACTCCCAGTCAATCAGATTCTCGCCCCGATTGAGGAAGGCGGTGACCGAACTGCTGAGGAATCGGCTGTGATACCTCACGCCCGCCTCTACCGACTGCGTATATTCCGGACGTAAAGAATCGTTACCGATATGAACGCCCGCCCTGTAATACAAATCGGTAAAAGTAGGCATACGCGTCGCCCTGTTCACCGAAGCATACATGCTGACCCCCCCGTCAAACCGGTAAGAAGCGTTGACAGCCGGGTAGAACGAAAACCTGTCCACAATCGCCGTATTATGATACAGCAATCCCCCCAGTGAGAAAGTCAGCCGGTTCAGAATAAAATTATGTTCCAGAAAATAGCTGATACCGCTGCGATTGTCCGACCGCGCATACTTCCCGACAACCCCCTTCGCCGGCCTGCCCAGCACACTGCTCAGGATACCCTCGTTGCGGAACTCGCCCCCGAAACCGGTAATCCCCCACCGCGAAGCATACTGCATGTTGAGATTCACCCCAAAAACATCACTCCGGTGAAAGTTATGCCCCTTATACCAGTCCGGCACGCCGGGAGTACCATCCCTGAAGAGCTGATACTCATCACCGTGACGGCTCCAGTAAATATGCGGAATAAATTTCAGCCGCCCCCCCGTCTCACCCCGGACGGAAGCAAACACCCCCCGCGTAGCGTCAAACTGGTCAGGATAAGCGGCAGAATAAAACGTATTAGCCCCCATCCTCTTGTCATTCAGACCCGCCTGAAAGTCAAGACCGGCGCCATCGACCCTGAAGCGACTCTGCCAGAACAGATTCACGATATTATAATCACTGTTCCGGATATAGCCGTCCGAATGTTTGTAGCCCGCCGACAGCGTATGCAGAAAGTCACCCCCCCCGCAAGCGCCCCGCGCCTCGGCGCCGAAAAGGCCGAACATCCCCCCTTCCACCTTCGCAAAACCATTCGACACAGTATCCCTCCGGGTGATGATATTCACACCGCCGGAGAAAGCCCCCGCCCCGTAAACCAGCGAAGAAGGCCCCTGCACAATCTCAATGCGCTCGATGTCCGAAAGATTGACGGGAATATTAAAACTGTAATGTCCAGTGTGAGGATTGGTGAGATTTACACCGTTGAGGAGAATGGCAGTCTGGTCAAAAGAACCGCCCCGAAGAGAAACGTCCGCCTGTACGCCGTGCGGCCCGCGCTGAAGGATGTCCACACCCGCCGCATAATTCAGCAGGTCTTCGATACCGCGGACAGGCGATCGCTCGATCTCCCTCCTTGAAATAACCGTCACCTGTCTGGCCGCCAGATTCAGCGGCAGATCGACCCTGGAAGCGGTAACCACCACCTCCTCGAGTTCCGTTGGCGGAATAGAATCAGCAGAGGTCTCAACCCATATCCGATCCCTCGGCGTCATCGCCGCCGCGTGCGCACACGTCAGCGTGCAACCGGACAGAACACCGATCGTAACCGCCCTGTGCAGACTGTTGAAAATACTGTACGACTTCCGGTCAAATCGCTTAAAGCGAAATACCCCCGTCGTCTTCAATTGTTTTTTGAGCATATTATTATTGATTTTATAGAAATGAGGAGCAAAAGTAGCAAAAACAGCCGGGATAACGGAGAGAATACAGCAAAAAACAGCATCCCGTTCAAGCGCAATAACGCAGTACAGCCCGCGGTTTCACCGATTCCTGCGGAGCAGCATCCATCAAACCCCGCCGCCTACCGGGCAAACAGGACAACCGGTAACAGTACAGAGAGATTAATAAGCGAAAAGGGAAAAACGCACATTTCCGTACCTGCGTTCCTCCCTGAAACAGGGGAAGTGAGAGAAACTGTGTTTTCCGGAATGTTCCAGGACAAAGAAACCGCCCCCACAGACCAGTTGTCTTTGGAGGACAATATCGGGGATTTTCTCCATATCAGGCAGATCATAAGGCGGATCGGCAAAAATGAAATCAAACGGCAGCTTCAGAGAATGAAGATACCTGAAAGCATCAGCCCTTACGGGGAACAGCTCCTTCGCGCCGAGCACCTCCTTCGACCGGCATATAAAATCAAAATGACTTTGATTCTGCTCCACACACACCACACGGGGAGAACCCCTCGAAACCAGTTCAAAAGCAATACTGCCCGTCCCCGAGAAGAGATCCAGTGCAGACGTCTCCTCCCAGACCAGCAGATTGCCGAGGACATTGAAAATCCCCTCTCTGGCAAAATCAGTCGTCGGTCTCGCCTTCAGATTCGGCGGCACCTGTATTCTCCGTGACCTGTATTTTCCTCCGATTATACGCATAAGACAGCCAGCATATCCGTGGCAAGAGATTTATTCTGTACCTCCGTCAGCGTCACCACAGGCGTCACCACCACCCGTTCCACCCGGCGGATCAGCTTCTCGAACAGATCGACCACACTCCTCCGGGAATCAATTTCACCGGAAAGAAAAAGCCTGTCGACAGACTGGTCAAAATCAAGCTTCTCCCACACAGAAGCGATAAAATAAGTCGCCTCATGAGGATCAGTCGCCTGAAACGTATTCACAGAAAGCAGCCTCTCCCCCGAAAAACAGACAGTGGTGACATACCCGTCATGAAAATCGGCAAAGCAGCACCTTCCCCTTTCGTCCCCGCCGTAAGTCCCGAAGAGATGCGTAAGAAGGGAACTGTGATGGCGGAATACCGGATTCCATAAATTTCGGGAGAGGAATGAATATACCTCTTCATCGACATTGAAGAGAATCCTGAAACCCCTGTCCGAAACAGCGTCCGTGAGAACGAATCCCTCCGTGTCGTGAAAATTGAACCGGAAAATCTCCTCAATCCGTCCCCTTTCGAAATAGGCATCGGGAACAAGCGTATATAAGGAAGAGACGACCGTAACCGTTAACCGGTTGAACGTGTGACTGAAGAAACCGTGATCAAAAATCAGTTTCTTGATACTGTCCGTATAAGAGAATACGCTCCCCAGTCCCGTCTCCTGAAAATGGAAAACGGAGGGATCCTCCGGAGAGTGGATACAAAAAGAAAATCCATTCGGCGACAGCCGAATGGATAAATTGTATCTCTCCGAATAAGCCAGGTCTATATTTTCGGGTAAGAACATACAATACAATACAGCCGGGAAGCCGTTATTCCCAGTTACCGGCGTTATTGTTAGCTACCTCGAGCGACCCCACCTGCATTCCGGGATATTTTTTACCCGGACGATCGAGTACTTCCTGGATTTTCTGATCAACCAGTTTTTTGTCAAGATCACTCAGATAAACCGAATAGTGTACCTTTGCCTCGAACACCTGAATGGGATAACCCGACGCGGTGATCAAAGAATCGACACCAGTCTCGAATGTAGCACCGTTGCCATAAGGCACGAACGCCAGAGAGTCGGGGCTGAAATTGGGCCGATCCGGATACAAAACCTCAACGGCAGGCGAGAAAATGGAATCTCTCACCAGCAGAGGAGCATTCTTTGCATCGTCCCAAAGGCCGGCCTCCCTGATGGCTTTTTCGTTGCCCGCTTTGATGATCTGCATAGCTTTCGCTTCCGTCATACCCGCTTCCAACTGCGCCTCGGTGAGTTCACCCGCTTTCACGACCGTAGCAATCTTTCCCCTCTTCACAAAGAGGGCGAGAGAATCCAAACTGGCCGTGTATGAACCGGTTCCGGCCCGCAAAGCGATTTGCGCCGTACGGATATCCACCAGACGCTGGATAACGGCTCTATCGCGTTTAGTTACTTCGGCGTCAAAATCAACCCGTCCCTGGATACTTCTCCAGCTGACATAAGCCAAAATAATAATGGCTACCGCTAAAAGCACTTTGATTACAACTTTCATGGACTTTTTCCTTTTTAATTACTGTTCAAATTTTGATTTTCTGATTTTAGACTACAAATTTAGAAAAAGAATGATAATTGTACTACTTTTGCGCGAGAAAATACTGAAAAAAATGGTAAATCGCTTTTTTATCGAGAAAATCAGCGGGAATTTTCCGTTCGATTTCACCGACGATCAGATGAATGCCCTGGAGAAAATAGCCGGGTTTCTTTTTTCGGAAGCAGACAGTCGTATCTTTCTGCTTACGGGGTACGCCGGTACGGGAAAATCGTCGCTTATAGGAAGCCTTGTGAAGACTATGACCGGGTTCAAGCAAAAGACCGTTTTGCTGGCGCCTACCGGACGGGCGGCCAAAGTCTTTTCGGGATACGCAGCCCGGCAAGCGTTTACCATTCATAAGAAGATATACCGTCAACGGAAATTTGCCGGAGAAACGCCTCACTTCTCCCTTTCCGAAAACATGCACAGGCATACGCTTTTCATCGTGGACGAAGCTTCGATGATCAGCAATGAGTCGTCCGACTTCTCCGTCTTCGGGACAGGCCGGCTGCTGGACGATCTGATTGAATATGTATATTCAGGCGAAGGGTGCAGGATGCTGCTGGTGGGCGACAGTGCTCAGCTGCCGCCCGTGGGACAGGAAAACAGTCCCGCGCTCGACACGGATGTACTGCGTTCATATTCGCTGGAGGTTACGCAGGCGACTCTGACCCGGATCGTGCGTCAGGCAGAGGAGTCGGGTATCCTCTGCAATGCCACGATGCTGAGGGAGGCGTTGAGGTTTCGGAAAACGGAAGTATTCCCGAAGCTGAAGGTGGAAGGTTTTGCCGATGTGGTGCGTGTCACGGGGGAGGAGCTGATAGACAGGATTTCCGGCGCTTACCGGGAGGACGGGATCGAGGAGACCATCGTCGTTTCCCGGTCGAACAGGCGGGTGAACGCATATAATAATGGTATCAGAAACCGGGTACTGTATCGCGAAGAAGAGATTTCGGCGGGAGATATTCTGATGATCACCAGGAACAACTATTTTTGGGTAGAAAGTTTTGAGGATCTCGATTATCTGGCCAACGGGGAATTTGTAGAAGTGCTTCGCGTGAAGGGTGAGGAGGAAATGTACGGTTTCCGGTTCTGCAACGTGCTGCTGTATCACCGTGATTACGAAATTGAGTTTGAAGCGAAAATCATTCCGGACGTACTCCATACCGAGGTTCCGGGACTTACGCGCGAACAGAGTGACCGGCTTTTTTTCAACGTGATGGAGGATTATGCCGGTATACCCCGCAAGCAGCAAAGGTATAAAGAGGTGAAATCCAATCCCTATTTCAACGCCCTGCAGGTGAAGTACGGATATGCCGTCACCTGCCACAAGGCGCAGGGCGGGGAGTGGAAGAATGTGTTTCTCGATCTGGGGTATGTCCGGAAATCTTATATGGGTGAGAATTTTTATCGCTGGCTTTACACCTCGGTCACCCGCAGTTCGGGGAAGCTGTTTCTTGTGAATTTGCCCGACGATTTTGTAGCACTTTCCAAATAATGATTATTTTTGTAGCCCATAAGGGTCGGAGCGTTGTTCGACGCGAGCCTGCGGGGAAGGAATCGCCGGAAGTGGATCCGGTTGCGTATCCGTCTCCGGGAAAGGGTTGAAAGTGAGTTCCGTGCGACTTAAAAAAAGAAGTATTACCATAGTGAAAAAAAGAATGTAAGATGTCGATTAGAAGAAGTGAAACTATTGATCAGCTCTTGAGCGAGTTGAAATTGCTGGAAGAACGCCTCCTCCTGGTTAAAGAGAGCGATACGATGCCTTTTTCGTTTCTCAGTTCCTCTTTTGACCGGATGGAGAAGATCTCGCGGTTGCTCCATGAACTGGAACTGATGCAGATCCATGAGATGAGGGAACAGATGAAACGTCTGGTACAATTTCTGTCTGAGCAGCCTTTACAGTCAAATTTGGCCGAGTCGCCCACCTCCGGGACGAAGAAGGCTGTTGCCGAAACGGAAGATGCTGTCACAAAACAGGTAGGGGGCAGTTCCCCGGAAAAAATAATCCTGCCGGGGTATCGGGATCCGCACATCGGCGAGGCGGAACCGGCCAGGCGTACTCTGCCCGAAAAGGAGAGGGAGGAAAAACCAGCAACGTATTCCGAGGGCGATACCGTCCGGACGTATTTCGTGCTGCGGGATCTGAAGAAGGGAATCAGCCTCAACGACCGTTTTCTGTATCAGCGGGAACTGTTCAATAACCGGCGGGAGGAGATGGATCGTGTCATGGAAAGGTTGAATACCCTCGGCAGCTTCGAGGAGGCTGAAAGCTATTTGAGGAGCGAGAGGAACTGGAACTTCGATAATCAGACGGTGACGGATTTTCTCCTTACTATTAAGAAGGGTTTCTAGTGAGCGGGAAGACTGGGATTACGGGAAAACTGTATGTGGTACCCACGCCGATAGGCAATCTGGAGGATATGACGCTGAGGGCGATCAGGGTGCTGAAAGAGTGTGACCTGATTCTGGCGGAAGATACGCGTACCGGCGGAATCCTGCTGAAGCACTTCGGGATAGAGACCCGCATGCAGTCGCACCATAAATTCAACGAACACCGGACGGTGGCGCTTCTGGCGAAACGGATAGCGGGGGGGGAACGTATCGCTCTGATTTCGGACGCCGGGACTCCATCCGTTTCCGATCCCGGTTTCCTGCTTGTGCGAGCCTGCGTGCGGGAGGGTGCGGAGGTGGAGTGCCTCCCCGGGGCGACGGCTTTTGTGCCGGCCCTTGTGGAGTCGGGTTTACCTGCCGAGCGCTTTTGTTTCGAAGGCTTTCTGCCGCAGAAGAAGGGGAGGATGACGCGCCTGAAACTGCTGGCGGAGGAGAGCCGTACGATGATTTTTTACGAATCGCCCTTCCGCGTGCTGAAAACGCTCTCACAGCTTTCCGACTGTCTGGGTTGTGACCGGGCGGCTTCCGTGTCGAGGGAAATATCGAAGCTTTACGCGGAGACGGTGAGGGGTACTCTCGGCGAATTGATCACCCATTTCTCCGGCAATGAACCGAGGGGGGAATTTGTTATTCTCGTGGCGGGAAAATAAAATCTGCGCAACAAACTATTTTATAGCGTCAATCGTTAATTGAAGGAAGGAAAAATTGATCATAACAGAAAATTTAGAATATATCGTATGAAAAAATTTGGAATACTGTTTTTTGTCATGGGGGTCATCGCCTCATGTACAAATGTAAAGGAGTCGAAGGAGTACCGGGATCTTCAGGCTCAGCGCGATTCATTGCTGCTGCAGTCGGCCGGGATAGAGGCTGAGGCTGCCGAGATGATGAGTGTGATCAGCGAGGTGGAAGAGAATTTCGCCAAAATCAGGGAGGCGGAAAAGTATATCTCTACGCAGTCGGCACAGGACGGTGAAATGAATCAGGCTACCCGCGACAGGGTGAATGACAATTTCAGGATGATTAACGAGATCCTGCAGCGGAACAGGAATCAGTTGAACGAACTGAACAGGAAATATACGGGCAACAATAAGGAGATAGCGTCGCTGAAAAATACGATCGACCGGCTGAACAAGGAGATGCAGGAGAGTTCCTCGCGTCTGGTGGAGCTGCAGGAGCAGCTGGCCCGGAAGGATGAGCAGATAGCCAAGCTTTCGCAGGACATCGAGACGATGGCGGTGGAGGTCGAGCAGCAGTCGGCTACGATTCTGGAGCAGGACAAGTCGCTGCATACGGCTTTCTACGTCTTTGGCTCGTCCGCCGAGCTGAAGGAGCAGAAGATTCTTTCGGGCGGATTCTTGCAGCAGACGCGTGTGTTGCAGGACACCTTCAACCGGGACTATTTCCTGAAAATAGATATTCGCGAGGTGACGGAGATTCCGCTGTATGCGCAGAAGGGCAAGCTCTGGTCGACACATCCCGAAGGTACTTATGAGTTTGTGAAGGGCAGCGACAAGAACCTTACCTTCACGATTACCGATACGCAGCGTTTCTGGAGTCTTACCAAATATCTCATTATCGAAGTCAACTGATTTGGGAATGATACGGCGTTGAGCCGAAGTATACATGTTGCGGAGTGGCCGGAAGTCACTCCGTGATTTTTTTTCGCCGATGAGTTATCAAAATCTTTTTATCGACCTGGATGATACTCTCTGGGACATCCGCAGAAACGGAAGGGAGTGTCTGGAGGAAATTTACCGCGATTACGGGTACGAAAAATTCTATCCTTCGTTCGAAACCTACTTCAATGTGTATATGCCCCACAATTATCATCTCTGGGAGTTGTATGGGCGGGGCGAAATCACAAAGGCGACGCTTGTCGCGGAGCGCTTTCTGGCGCCTGTGAGGAGGTTCGGGATCGATGACCCCGAATATGCCAGGCGGCTGAATGACGATTTTCTGGACAGGACGGCCCGAAAAACGCGACTGATAGAGGGGGCGCTGGATCTGCTGGATTACCTGAAGCCCAGGTACAGGATGTATATCCTTTCCAACGGGTTCAGGGAGGTGCAGTGCCGGAAGATAGAAAATTCGGGGCTGAAGCCTTATTTCGACAGGGTGATTCTCTCGGAGGATGCCATGATCAACAAGCCGCATCCCGGTATATTTTCCTATGCGCTGAAGTGTACCAATTCGCGGCGCGACCGGACGGTGATGATCGGTGACAGTTGGGGGGCGGATATTGTGGGGGCATACCGGAGCTGTATCGCGCAGATATGGTTCAATCCCGCCAACGGGGTTGCCGTCGACTTCGAGCCTACTTATACCGTGCGGACGCTGGCTGAAATAAAGAATATTCTGTAGCGGCAAGATGTGTGTGTCGGAGTGAATGCCGTGAGCGTTTGACGGCCGTAGAGATACGTCAAAAATCGTAATGGAGGTACGTTCGGACGATTTTCTTTGCCGAACGCGAAGAACTCTCCACATGATGAAAAACCCTCTCTCCGAAAGGTTCCCGGAATATCCCGTATAACCGGTATGTTGTGTAAAATACATGCGATCATTATCGTTTCGTTTTTGCGCGAAGTGTACGGTCTGCAAATGCACAAGACTGAATTCAAATAACCGTTGACAAAAAATATCTTTTTTCGTCATTTTTCCCGGCCGCGCGAATAACTCGGCTCGGTAAACTTACATCGGGATAAATCGCTACCTTTGCAGAAACTTAATCGCGAAAAGAACATAAATTCATATTTTCATGCAATCCATCAGAGAACTCTACCGTATCGGCAACGGGCCATCGAGCAGCCATACTATGGGGCCGAAAAAGGCCGCCACCATGTTCGCCTCCGAACATCCGGAAGCGAAAAAATATGTTGTCACCCTCTACGGGAGCCTGGCCGCCACCGGCAAAGGGCACTTGACCGACGAAGCAATTCTGAACGTACTGTCTCCGGTCGCTCCCACCACCATCGAATGGCAGCCGAAGACATTTCTCCCTTACCATCCCAACGCGCTGAAGCTTGAAGCGTTTGACGCCAACGGGACGGTGACGGGTTTGCAGACGGTTTACAGCGTAGGTGGCGGGAAAATTTCCGACGGGGAAAAGATCATCGGCGTCACGGGGGACGAGGGAAAGGATATTTACCCGATGACCACCATGACGGAGGTGATGAAGTGGTGCGAAAAAACGGGAAAGAGTTACTGGGAATACGTGGAAGAGTATGAAGGCAAAGAGATTTGGGACTGTCTGGAAGAGGTGTGGCTCGTGATGAAAGCGGCCGTGGAACGGGGACTTGACAACGAAGGTGTACTTCCGGGGCCGTTGAGCCTGCACCGCAAGGCAGCGAGTTACTTCATCAAGGCGAAGGGTTACAAAGCGTCGCTGCAATCGCGGGGACGGGTATTTGCCTACGCGCTGGCCGTTTCGGAGGAAAACGCCTGCGGAGGCCGGATAGTCACAGCGCCCACGTGCGGTTCGTGCGGAGTGGTGCCGGCCGTACTCTATCACCTGGAAGAGAGCCGCAGTTTCAGCAGGAACAGAATGCTCCGTGCGCTGGCGACTGCCGGACTGGCGGGAAATATAGTCAAGGAAAACGCTTCCATATCGGGCGCGGAAGTGGGCTGTCAGGGCGAAGTGGGCGTAGCCTGCGCAATGGCGGCGGCAGCAGCCAGTCAGCTCTTCGGCGGAAGTCCCGCCCAGATTGAATACGCGGCGGAAATGGGACTGGAACATCACCTGGGGATGACTTGCGACCCGGTATGCGGACTGGTACAGATTCCCTGCATCGAGCGTAACGCTTACGCCGCCGCAAGGGCATTGGACGCTAACCTCTATTCATCGTTCACGGACGGAATCCATCGGGTTTCGTTCGACCGCGTAATAAACGTGATGAGGGAAACGGGGCACGACCTGCCTTCGCTTTACAAAGAGACCGGCGAAGGAGGTTTAGCGAAGGGATTTGATAATAAGAAGTGGTAAGTGAAAAAAGGTTTTGGTTGTCGATCTATTTTTCAACTTTTCTGTTTCTTCCCGCTTGAAACACTTATCTGTTTTATCCAGAGTGCTTGATTTCGCGCTGCCTGTAAGGTAACTGACGGCTGCTTGGATATTTGCTCCATACCTACCCTAACTTTGCCCTTTCCTGAAATGATATGTTGTATTTCATTGTTTTGTTTTTGATGATAGATATGCGGCAAGGATACTATAAAAGTAGCATTTTCCCCTTTCAACTTTCATACGGAATTAATCGTTACCTTTGCAGGAGCTTTGAGTATTTTCACTATTCAATATACTTTTTTTCCAATTCTGCCGTTATAACAACGGTATTACGTAATCAAACCCCATTGCAAGTAAAATGATAGACTACATCAAAGGAGAAGTAGCAGAACTTACGCCGACCAACGTAACGCTGGAGTGCGGCGGAATCGGCTACCAGTTGAATATCTCGCTCAACACCTACGGAGCCATCAATCAGGAGTCCACGGCAAAACTCTACGTATATGAATCCATCCGTGAAGACGCCCATGTGCTGTTTGGTTTCAGGGACAAGCATGAGCGCGAGCTGTTTCTCCATCTCATTTCCGTATCGGGCGTAGGCCCCAGCACGGCACGGATAATCCTTTCGTCCCTCAATTCGAGGGAACTCGAAAACGTGATTGTCACGGAAAATACCACCCTGCTGCAATCGGTAAAAGGGATAGGAGGTAAAACAGCGCAAAGAATTATCGTTGATCTGAAAGACAAGATCAAACTGACCGACGGAAACGGCGCCGTTCAACCGACCGTAAAGGAGAGCCTTTCCGAAACAGGCCACGCCGCGGTATCGGCCCTGGTGATGCTCGGCTTCGTGCAGACAGCGTCACAGAAAGTGGTATCGAAGATCATGAAGGAATCGCCCGCGCTGCCCGTGGAAGGCGTCATCAGGGAAGCGCTGAAGAGGTTATAACTGACCGGTTACGCAATACGGATCGCAGAATGCAGGAATCGTATCTAAGTTGTAGTCTCTCTGAAAAAAATCCCGGACATATTCCATTCTATCCGTGCGGCAATCCCCCGATTCTTCACCCGAAGGCCGTCCGGAAGCCGTATGCTCATCCTCCTGTGCGCATATTATTGCTGCCCGTTACTCCCCGCCGCTCCTCCCTCCGCGCGGACAGAAGTACGGTATGATCATCGCGCCGACCGCTACATCTTCGAGCGGATCATCGGCCGTACGGTGATTGACACTGCCGCCGTCATGACACCCGCGGCATATATGGAATACCGCCTGAAGCAATGGCAAAAGGATCATTCCGAAGATCGTGACACCTCCGCCGGCAGCGCTCCCCCACCCGTCCGCCCCCTTTCCCTTCCACGCCGGCGCGCGAAAAACAGTGCGGAAACTTCCGTTTTCGGCCCCGGAGGCGTGCAACTGTCCACACAGGGCTCGCTGGAAATATCGGCTGGACTGAGACGGAACGTGACCGGCAATCCCATCCTGCTACAACGGGCGCGCATACGTAACCGCTTCGATTTCGACCAGCAAATCCGGCTCAGCATGAACGCGAAAGTGGGCGACAAAATCGACTTCGACATCAACTACGACAACGACGTCACCATCGATATGGAGGCCCGACAGATAAAACTGGCCTATCGGGGCGACGAAGACGGGATCATCCGGAATATCGAGGCGGGAAACGTGAGCATGACCACCACCAATTCGCTCATCAACGGCGGCACGGCGCTGTTCGGCATAAAAGCAGACTTACAGTTCGGCCGGTTGCACGTAAACACGCTCCTGTCCCGACAGCAGTCGGAAACGCAGACCGTGAACAGCCGCGGAGGTGTGCAAACCGTACCGTTTGAATTCAGCGCCGACCGGTATGATGAAAACCGCCATTTCTTTCTGGGATACTATTTCCGCGAGTCGTACAATCATGCGCTGAGCAAACTCCCCTACGTGCAATCGCCCGTATCCGTCACCCGGATGGAGGTGTGGGTCACCAACAAACAGGGCAGCTACGACCAGGCAAGAAACTTGGTAGCATTCGCCGACCTGGGGGAACACAATACCATACACAATCCTTTCTGGACGCCGCAAGGAAGCGAAGAGTACCCGCATAACCGCGCCAATTCCATGTACGGGCAGCTTGTCACCGCCTACGCCGGTGCGAGGGATATTACTGCCGCCGGCAATATTTTACCGGCCAATATCATCCGCGGCGCGGACTACGAAAAACTCGAAAACGCTCGACTTCTCAATCCGTCGGAATACACATTTCATCCTCAGTTAGGATACATTTCACTTCAAATGCCGTTGCAGGCCGACGAAATACTGGCAGTCGCTTTCGAATACACCTGTAACGGACAGGTGTATCAGGCAGGCGAATTTTCCGGTGATGTGGAGACCGGCAACGCTCTCTTCGTGAAACTGTTGAAACCCGTTTCGTTCTCTCCCAAAGCCCATACCTGGAATCTGATGATGAAGAACAT
>JAIRSV010000067.1 GCA_031255275.1 Proteiniphilum sp. | reverse complement strand
ACCAAACACTTTCGGCTCAATAATCACGACTCCCTCTATCCCTGTTTGTATACTATTCATGCGAATACTTTAGTAAATTAATTCTATTCCTTTCCGTCCCGTATCAGGCCAAGCAAATACTGCCCGTAGGGATTGTTCTTCATCGACAGTCCTATTTCCCTCAGCCGCTCGCCGGTAATCCAGCCGTTCCTCCAAGAAATCTCTTCGAGGCAGGATATTTTCAGTCCCTGCCGCTTTTCCAGCACTTCGATAAAGGTAGACGCTTCCGAAAGGGAATCGTGGGTACCGGTGTCGAGCCATGCAAATCCGCGGCCGAAAAGCTGCATCTGCAACTGCCGTTCGCACAAGAAAGCCTGATTGACGGAGGTAATCTCCAACTCGCCCCGCGCCGACGGTTTGATTTGCTTTGCGACCTGCACCACACGATTGGGATAAAAATACAACCCCGTCACCGCCCAGTTCGATTTGGGTTCGGACGGTTTCTCTTCGATGCTCAACACCTTTCCGTCCGCATCCAGTTCGGCCACGCCGTAACGTTGCGGATCGGTCACATTATAACCGAATACGGTCGCTATCGCCTCCTCCTCGGCGTCGCGCACTGCCTTTCGTAACATAGTCGGAAATCCGTGTCCGTAAAAGATATTATCTCCCAGCACCAGACATACAGCGTCATCACCGATAAATTTCTCGCCGATAATAAACGCCTGTGCCAGTCCGTCCGGAGAGGGTTGTTCGGCATAACTGAACCGCACCCCGTAATCCGAACCGTCTCCGAGCAACCGCCTGAATCCCGGCAAGTCGAGCGGAGTGGAAATAATAAGAATATCCCTGATTCCCGCCAACATAAGCGCCGAAATGGGATAATAGACCATCGGCTTATCGAAAATAGGTAGCAGTTGCTTTGATATTCCTTTTGTTATGGGGTATAATCTCGTGCCGGATCCGCCGGCTAAAACGATTCCTTTCATAATCAATCCGGTTTTTTCGCAAAGATACGAAAATATTTTGCTTTGCTGGTGTTTGCTCGCTTCACTCGTGTCGTTCGGTAGTTATTTAAAAGTTGAAAGGGTGACATTGCTTTATTGACATATTGACTGAACTGTGATTCATGGCCATCCCCGTTAAAACCAAATGATTTCCTTAAATTTCAGGTTTTGCAATGCTTTTTCGCTGTTGAATGAAAGTTGGTTGTAAAGTTTCTGTACATTCAAGCGTTCAATAGCGGCTTCTGCGGACAGCAGGCCTTGTTCGTACAGTAAAATAGTAGCATAGAGGGAATCGTTGGCCACAGGCCCCGTTACAAAATCGTATTGTTCTTGTTCCTGTTGAATACCCCGTCGGTTGAACACAACAAACTCAAGCCATTCGTGCGTGGCATTGTCGAAGAATCGGGCATTGTATTCGCTTGAGTACAGAATACTTTCGTCAAAGTCAAACACTGAAACAATGACGCTTGGAGCCTTAATTCTGCGCTGTTTGATTTTAGCCCATCTTTCGGCCTGTTCCAAATTAGTTGTGGTATAAAACGCCCGTCCGAAGTCGGTTGCCGGGCGGCATTGCTGCAAATCCGGCGTTTCGACGCTTACCGTTGAGCCGTGATAGAGTTTCATTTCCGTGCCTTTATAAATTCGTCAATATCATTTACGATGTAATTTTCGCCCTGCGTATGCAACACGTCAAAACCCTCACGCAAATAATCAAACACATGGTATTTGCGGAAAGCAAACAGCACTTCTTCTGCCGGAAGACGGGAGAAATCTTTGTATCTTTCCAGACAAAAAGCGAAAAAGAGCAGGAGTTGCGGGTTTATCTGTTTGGTTTGTTTTTCTTCTTCGAGCAGTTCGTAAATGCCAAGGCCGCTCATATACCAAAGCTTGGCGTCTTCTTGCATAAGGAGCTTGTAACAATCGGAGGAATAGAGGTAATCGAAAGCGTCTTCGCAGGCGAGATGCTTTTTGTCCATGATGATTTCAATCAATTGTTGAATCTTGAACGGCATAATGGCGGTTTCGACAGTTGAATTTTGTTGCGGCATAATAATTTATTTTTCAGGTTCAAATGTACTGAAAATTTTATCTTGTTGCAAATAAGACGGAATATCTAAATGCTTCGAGTCGTTCGCAGTAACTACCGGATAAGATCCGGCCTCAGCTTCCGGGTGCGCTCCAGCGCCTGTTCGTGGCGCCATTCCTCTATCTTCCGATCGTGCCCCGAAAGCAGAATGTCGGGCACTTTCCATCCTTTGTATTCGGCGGGACGGGTATATACCGGCGGCGCCAGCAGGCCGTCCTGAAAGGAATCGGACAATGCGGACTGTTCATCGCCGATAGCGCCGGGAATAACGCGAACCACGGCGTCGGCAATCATGGCGGCAACAAGTTCCCCGCCCGTAAGCACAAAATCGCCGATGGAGATCTCCCGCGTCACGAGATGCTCCCTCACCCGGTAATCAACCCCCTTGTAGTGACCGCAAAGGATAATAATATTCTCTTTCATGGAGAGGCCGTTGGCCGTGGACTGGGTGAACCGTTCGCCGTCGGGAGAGGTGAAAATCACCTCGTCATACTCACGCTGAGACCTCAGGTAACCGATAGCCCTGTCGACAGGCTCTATCTGCATGACCATGCCCGCCTCTCCGCCAAACGGATAATCATCCACACGCCGGTGCCGGTCAAGCGTATAATCGCGCAGACTGTGCAGCCCGAACTCCACCAGTCCCTTCTTCTGCGCACGCTTCAGAATACTGGTGCCGATCGCACCTTCAATCATTTCGGGAAGTACGGTAATGATGTCGATTCTCATATTTCACATTCTTTTTTCTTTGAAATTATTCCGCGTAAAGATAATCAATCGGTACGGGATCAGGAAATAACACCGTGCAAAACCGGTCAGCCACCCCCGTACGGAAAAAACGATTAAATTTGCAGAACCGTTTCATCATGCAATACGTTTAAAGTCCTAAATTCTTCACAATATGCGATCACTGATTAATGCTCTCATCATACACCTCACGCTCAACATTGCGGTTTTCCTCAAAGGGTGGAACGCCTTCGAAGGAAAAAGAGCGGCACGCACCGCAATAGCCGCCGTTTTCGGGACGGAACTGCTGCTCTATTCCGCCGGATTCACTCTCTACCGCCACCTCCCGGAAGCCCTCACCCAGTTTATCCGGGTGACAGGCACAAGCTGGATGCTGTTCCTTTTATACAGCGCCGGATTATGGCTGATCATCGACCTGCTCAACGCCCTGCGCCAGAAAATACGGCACAGGCCGTGGCGCATCCGCGAACAGTCGCAACGGTTCAAAATCATCACCTTCCTCCTCCCGATGGTCATCGTTGCAGGCATCATGGCGCACGGCAGATACCGCTTCATGCACCCCGAAGTGCAACAGCTACCCCTCACCGTCCGCAAGCCGGCGGGAGAGATGGACTCGGTACGCATCGTGATGGCCGGCGACCTGCACCTGGGATACATGATAGACCGGAGTCACGCAAAGCGTTTCGTCGATCTGATCATGGCGCAGCAACCCGACCTGATTCTTCTTGTGGGAGATATTTTCGACTCGTATATCGAGCCGGTACTTCAGCAGCGGATGGACGAAGAACTGTCACGTCTGCACGCCCCCCTGGGCGTCTTCACCTGCACGGGGAACCATGAATACCGCCACGACACGGAAGAGAAAATCAAACTGCTGAACAGCGCAGGGATCACCGTGCTGCGCGACTCCGCCGCACTGATCAACGGCAGTTTCTACGTAGTAGGGCGCGAAGACAAGGTTGTCGCCACACGGAAGCCATTGCGGGAAATCCTTTCCGGTCAGTCCGCAGCGATGTCGAAACCGGTAATCGTCCTGAATCATACGCCCGACAACCTGGACGAGGAGGCGGAAGCCGGAGCGGATCTCGCCCTCTACGGGCACACCCACCACGGACAGGCCTTTCCCGGCAACATAATCACCGAAAGGGTTTTTGAAGTAGCCCACGGCTACAAAAAGAAAGGTGACACACATATCTGCGTCACCTCCGGTATCGGTCTGGCCGGCCCTCAATATCGCATCGGCACGGTTTCCGAAATAGTGTTGCTCACGCTGCGGTTCCGCCCGCAGGCAGTCCCCTAAAGGCTGTCGATCGCCCTCTCCAGGTGGACGGAATGAGACCCCTTCAGCAGGATATAATGGCCTGAAACAGGTTTTTTTTCCAAAGCCTCCACTAACTCCTCCACATCATCGAACAGGCGGAAAGCGTTATTCCCGTCCGCCCACCTGCCGAAGACGGAACCTACCAGCCATACTTTGTCATAAGGCTGTTCGCCGAGGAACCGCACCATTTTTTCATGCTCCTCGTCGCTGCTCCTCCCCAGCTCCTTCATCTCCCCCAGGATCACCATCTTCGGCAGCGGGGAGGGAACCGAAGAGAAAAATTCCAGCGAAGCCCTCATGCTGGTAGGATTTGCATTATACGCGTCGATGATCAGGTCATTTCTTCCGGTACGCTTAAACTGCGAACGGTGATTTGTCGGTTCATACTCCTCCAGGGCAGCGTTGATCCGTTCGGCGTTGATCCCGAAAAATTTGCAGACCGCTGCCGCCGCAATCGCATTATCGAAGTTGAACTCGCCCACCAGGGAGGTTTTGACGCGACAGGCGCTGTCGAAAAAGCGCCAGTCGAACTCAAGGAAAGGAGCCGCATTGATAATCGTACCCGAAGCAAAGAGAGAAGGGTCATTCCGTCCGTAGAGGATACGGTTCATCCCCTCCGAACGTTCATACAGTACGCGGTTCTCCCTGTTCACGAACACCTTCCCCCTGCGCTTGCGGATGAAATCATACAGTTCGCATTTGGTCGCGACCAGAGTCTCCAGGTCGCCAAATCCCTCCAGGTGCGCCTTTCCCACATTGGTAATAATTCCGTAATCAGGCTCGACGATTCCGCACAGATCGCTGATGTCTCCCGGTCGACTGGCGCCCATCTCCACCACCCCTATCTCGTGCGACCTGTTCATGGACAGCAGTGTGAGCGGAACGCCTATGTGATTGTTCAAGTTTCCCGGGGTACAGGCCACCTTAAATTCCTTCGCCAGGGCAGTAGCCATCAGCTCCTTGGTAGTAGTCTTTCCATTCGTCCCCGTGATGCCGATAACGGGTATTTTCAACTTCCGACGGTGATAATTGGCCAGTTTCCGGAGAGACGTCAAAACATCCTCCACCCGGATAATCCTGTCATCATCCCTCTCCGGCTCCCCGTCCACCACGGCATAAGCGCATCCCGCCTCCAGAGCCTTCTCCGCAAACAGGTTCCCGTTGAATCTATCCCCTTTCAGGGCAAAGAATATGGAACCTTCGGGACATGTCCGCGAATCGGTCGTGACGACGGGATGCCGAAGGAACAGATCGTAAAGCGCAGCTGTTTTCATATATAACTCCGGCCGGGAACTTACAGACCCAGTTTAGTCGCAACCGGCGCGGGAATAGCCTTCCGGTGCAGTACGATACTCACGGTTTTGTAACGCACAAAGGGATCGGAAGCATACCAGTGCCCTTTGTAAGGGCCGGTCTCACCCCACGAGTTTTTCACCATATAGAACCTGTTTCCTTTCTGGTCTTTGGCAATGCCGTAAATCAACATGGCGTGATCGTCGGTAGTCTGAAAGTTATCAAACGCCTGCTGTCTCATTTCCGGCGTGATCGTCTTCTCGGCAAGCATCTCCTTTCCGACGCGCGATCGCAGGTCGACGTCCCGTTCACCGGCAGAGAGGCCGAGCCACCTGGCCTGATCCGAACCTGCATTTTCAGCAGCATTCTCGTCGGGTATGACGGCAATCCCCTCACGGGTGAAACCCGGTTCGCTCACGTCCGAAGCCCACGCCACGGTATACCCGTTCACGAGAGCATGTTCCACCACCTCCATCAGTTCATCCAGGGGAATGTTGTAAGAATCGGCCCAGCGCCAGTTGTCGGGTATTTCGATAGCGAAAGGCGCATAGAAAGGATGATGCGTAAAAGAAGTCAGCGAAATATAATCTTCCTGTTTGAGGCCGAGAAAATCTTTGAAGGTATGCGGAGTATACTGTTTGCCCTGATAAGTAAACGTCTCCGGCTGAACGCCGAAATAAGCGTCCAGTATCCCCGAAAATCCGCTGAACCAGGCGGGAGTAAGCCCCCGTGCTCCGACAATCACATCCATATAGCCCTTCAGCACCCTGTCGAGTTCGCCGTGATCATGTCTTTCGGAGCCGTAATTGAGCCCCCTGTAAGCATCTTCGGGCACAATTCCGTATTCGTTGAGCGTCTCCAGCACGTCGGCAAAAGATCCACCCCCCGCAAAATTAATCTTTCCATGCAGGCGGGCATACTTTTGCGCCTTGTCCCCGTAGTTCCTGCGTACGATATACATTTCCGAGAGATCAAACTCTCCCTTACCCATACGGATCAGTTCCGATTCCATCAGACCCACGCCCGAAAAACACCAGCAGGTTCCCGAACTGGCCTGATTTTTCACCGGCGTGACAGGATTCTCCCTTATCACCGAAAAGTTATATGCGCTCTGCGCCGAAGCGGTTACCACCGCCAGAAAGAAAATAAAAACCGTTATTAATTTGTTCATAGTACTTATATGTTATTATTCAGTAATTGTCCGATTCTTCTATGACTGTTGTTCATCTGTTATTCCGTTATTGTCCCGCAGTTACTGTTCATGACGGCGAGGCCGGGCAACAGCGAAGCACAAATATAGTATAAATCGGGGAATTAGTCTTCATCTTTTGCGCTGCGATTTCCATAAAAAGTCGAAAAAAGAGGTATCTTTACGGCCTCAAACAAATTACTTTTGATATGGACGATTTAAAGCCTGAAAAGCCAGGTATCCGCAAGTGGCTGAACCGGTTCCTGGGCATACTGATACTTTCCCTCGGGATTTTCATCTATGTGCGATTCTACTATGTATTCGGAAGCGGGGTAAAATCAGGGGAACTGAACTATCTGGTCTATAAAGGGATCATCTTTAAGACCTACGAGGGTAAACTGATCCAGTCCGGTTTTCGTACCGACAAGCCCGGCGACATACAGTCGAATCAGTTCGATTTCTCCGTGACGGACGAAAAAATTGCAAAGCAACTGATGATATCGGGCGGCAAGAATGTGCAGTTACATTACAAGGAATATTTCGGCGTGTTACCCTGGCGCGGATATACCAAATTCATCGTGGACAGCATCGTCACGATAGAAGAACCCGGCAACGCAAATCAGGAAAAGGAATTGACTCCCTATATTCTCGAATCGATGTAAGGGGGCGGTTGAGATGGCGAAAAAGAAATTTTATGTTGTCTGGCAGGGAGTAAAACCGGGCATTTACACTTCGTGGGACGATTGCAAGGCGCAGGTCTCCGGTTTCGAGAGCGCCCTTTACAAATCATTTCCGACGCGGGAGGAGGCGGAAAAGGCTTTTTCGGCGAATCCGTGGAAGTCGCTGCGCAGTCAGCCCGGAAGGAAACCGAAGCCGGGCGCAGCATCCGGGTACGACGAAAAGATCATATCGGAGAGCCTTGCGGTAGACGCCGCCTGCAGCGGGAACCCCGGCCTGATGGAATACCGGGGCGTATTTGTGGCGGACGGCGCGGAGATCTTTCACGCAGGTCCGCTGGAGGAGGGAACGAACAATATCGGCGAATTTCTCGCCATCGTACATGCGCTGGCGCTGCTCAGGAAGAGAGAAAGCGTCATTCCCGTATATTCCGACAGTGTGAATGCCATCAAATGGGTGGCAAACAAAAAATGCAACACCAAACTGGTAGAGACAGCCGTAAACAGCCCCATCTTCGATTTGATCGACCGCGCGGAAGTCTGGCTTCGATCCAACAGCTACTCCAACCCTGTCCTGAAATGGGAAACAAAACTGTGGGGAGAGATCCCCGCCGATTTCGGAAGAAAATAGAATTGCTTATTATCCCCCGTAAAACTCACTCCTCCGCTTCCTCGTCGCCGGGATAATAGGGCTTGGGCGGCTGAAGCGCGGGAAATATCCTGCGTACATTCTCTGCAATTCTTCCGGCCAAATCCTCCATATTCATATTCAGCGCCCGCGATGCCTGGAGATAGACCTGACGAATGGACATCTCTCCCTCATCGGTTTCACAGAAAAGGGAATCCAGCGGGATCAGCTGCATGGAGTCCACATTGATACTGTCTCCGACGGAAAAGAGGAATCCTTCTCTGACAAGTTGCCGGGTAAGTTCCGGTTTGCTGCGGTAGCCGTGAATGATCCAGGGTTGGGTGGGCTTCACCTCTCTCCTGATTCGTACCAGTTCTTCCCACGCCTTCACGCAGTGGATGATCAGCGGCTTCGATAATTTTTCGGAGAGTTTGATGTGTTTTTTGAAAGCGGGTATTTGCAGGTCGAACGAAGGCCCTTTCAGTCTGTCCAGACCTGTTTCTCCTACAGCAATAATACGGGGGTCGGATGCTATTTCGGAAAGATAGGCCATCTGGTTATCGCTCTCTTCCGAATACCGGGGGTGGATTCCACACGAAAAAGCGTGGCGTGAATAAAACTCTTTTGCTACTTCAAATTCAAGGGGGTAAACATCAAAGATACACGAGTGATAAGGATCATCGCTGTCTTCAAGAAAAACCTGGTGGGTGTGTACGTCGTAAAATTCCATATTTTAGTTGACCTTTGCTTTCGGCTTTCGCTCTTTTGGCTTCGGATCGGGTACGGGATCATATCCCGACCCTCCCCAGGGATTGCAGCTCATGATACGTCTGAGGGATAAATAAAAACCTTTGAATGGCCCGTGCATTTTGAATGCTTCTATCGTGTAGCACGAACAGGTAGGCGTGTAGCGGCAGCTTGGCGGTGTGAGCGGAGAAATAACCGCCCGGTAAAAATAGACCGGAAGAAGTAAGATCCATGTCAGTATGTTTTTAATTATTTTCAACACTGTTTTCTTTCTTCAGTCCGGTGATTCAATTCTTTTATGGCTTTCCTCATTCCCTTCTCCACTGTGGCGTAATCGCACGGCTTATCCGCTACACAGATAAAAGCTACGTCCCAATGCCCGTTTTCGGACGGTTCCGGAGGGGGAAACAGTTGCTTGTTGAGCCGGTAGGTCTCTCTTGCAAGCCGCTTCATCCGGTTACGGTCTGCGGCAGACTTAATCCTTTTTTTAGGAATGGATATGAGGATTGACAGTGGCGCTGCTCCGCCCTGCGCCGTATCCCGGTATATTACCCGAAAGGGATATGACATAAACGAGAGGCCTTGTGCAAAGAGGGATTCGATTCTTTTCCCGCCCGTTACCCGTTCATTCTTCGAAAACCCGAAACGCTTCATAATAAGTGCAATCACTCCGAAAGGAGTTACATTGACAAAGATAATTGTTTTTGGTATAAATCGTTTGGGATTCGAAGAAAATCAATCGTATTATTTATGATTTTCTTTCAGGAAGGCTTCCAGTGCGGCGGTCATGGAAGGATAATCGGGCTGCGGAGCTTCGCAGTCGAGTCTGAAACCTGCTTCCGCCACTGCTTTTGCCGTAGAGCTGCCAAAGCATCCTATGGCTGTGTCTTCCTGTTTGAAGTCGGGAAAGTTCTTGATTAACGACTGTATTCCCAACGGACTGAAGAAGACTATCATATCGTAATCGAATGCTTTGTCTTTGTCGAACTCGTTGCTTACCGTTCTGTACATTACGCTTTTGGTATAGCTCATCTTCTTTTGATCGAGAAAGTTGGTTACTTCGTCGTTGTGTTCTTCCGGAACGGGGAAGAGAAACTTTTCCTTGCCGTGTTTGGTGAAGGCATTGTTCAGTCCGTCGATCTTGCCGGTCTGACTGAAAAAGATCTTTCGTTTCCTGTAGACAATGTATTTTTGTAAATAAAGCGCAACAGCTTCCGAAACACAGAAGTATTTCATCGTTTCGGGTATCGCGATTTTCATCTCTTCACAGAGGGAGAAGAACTTGTCGACTGCTGTTCTCGCAGTAAGAATAACCGCCGTAAAATCAAGTATGTTTATCCGTTGCTGACGAAATTCTTTTAACGAGACCCGTTCCACTTTAATCAAAGGATAGAAGTGCATATCGACATCAAACTTTTCCGCTATTTCGTAATAGGGCGATTTCTCACTGTTCGGTTTCGGCTGTGATATGAGTATCTTTTTTACTTTCCGCACGTTCATATAATGTTATCTTCTGCAATTGTTATAGCAATAAGCACTCCCTTGTATAATAGCAAGTAAGGTGCTATTTCAGTTCCGCAAAGATAGATAAAAAAATAGAATGGGCTGATCTTATTTTTAACAAAAATATTTAACAACCCCATGTATATGAGGAGGCGACTGATAAAAAAAAGTAGAATAAGGGCCGTCAGTATAATATTCCTGACTTCCTGTAAATAAACATAAAGAACGGCCGGAAGAAAGAAAATAATGCCAAGAATTTCCATCATTCGGGAATAAAAGGTGACCCAGTTTTCCATCTCGCTTTGCAGAAAGAAGGTGCCTATCAGCCTGTATCCTACAATTTTCAGACAAATCAGCAGGGCGAGTCCCGCGAAAATCCCCGCAAAGCCGACCAGCTGCCCGTACATGGAAAACACGGAGAGTCCCTGACTCCAGAGCCAGGAAAAAAGGAGTATGGCGAAAATCAGTATGGCTTGAATGACCAGGTAAAATTCTCCCCAGGCTTCCGTTCCGGTCACCTGGCTCTTGTATACGGATACGGAACGTCTTCCGACGGAGAGTGCATTTCTGAAGTTTCCTTTCAAGACTGCTCCGTCCCACCGGAAAACGAATGCGAAGGTCGTGAAGCAGAGAAGGAACAGAAGAAAGAACGCGGAGTGTACCCACGGCGAAAAAGGCATTGCCGTACCGGCGCCGCCGGCCGGCAACAGTTGTGCGGACAGGGTTGCGCTCTCTCCTAAGTCGGAGAAAAGCCGGGTTGTGTCTGCGGGACAGGGGCTGCCGTACTCGAAGCTCATGCGCCATGATTCCTGAACGGCCTGCTCCGCTTCAGCCTTCAAATAGTAAGGGAGGGTGTCGCGAACAGTATCTGAATCCTGTATCATACCTTTCTGTGCAATACCGTTATCAGTTGTATTTCGTGTAGCCGGGATTCCGGTCGGGAAGGGTGCGGATCAGGCTGATGGCCTCTTCCGGAGCGGCGGCCACCTGCCACAGTTCCCGGCAGGTTTCCTTCATGAACTTTTCGCTGATCATCTTTTCCAGAAACAGGAGCAGTGGACGGTAGTAGTCGTTGGTGTTCAGAATAACAACCGGTTTCCGGTACAGGCCCAGCTGCCTCCAGGTGATGATTTCTGCCAACTCTTCCAGCGTTCCTATTCCGCCGGGGAGGGCGATTACCGCATCGGCCGACTTCACCATGACGGCTTTCCGCTCGTGAATGGTTTCGGTGATGATTGTCTCGGTGAGGTGGGGGTGTCCCCAGCCGGCGTCGACCATGAATCGGGGTATGACGCCCTTCACTCTGCCGCCGTTCTTCAGTACGGCGTCGTTCAGGGCGCCCATCAGTCCTGCCCTTCCGGCGCCGTTGACGCATGTGATGCCGTTCGCGGCAAGCAATGCTCCCAGTTGCGACGCGGCTTCGAGGTAGGGAGGGGCGATCTCTGCACTGGAGGCGCAATAAACTGCTGCTTCTCTGTTTCCGTTTTCCATCCTTTTTTGCTTCGGTTTCGCTCGGTTTCGCTCTATTGTCCTCTTATTCGGATGCCGACAGACCGAATTCTTTTTTAATTCTGTCTACGTAATCCAGTTTTTCCCAGGTGAAGAGTTCCACTTCGACCTGTACCGGATTCGGCATATAGCGTGACTTAAATACTTTTTTCACTGTCTCCGGTTCGCGTCCCATGTGGCCGTATGAGGCTGTTTCCCTGTAAATCGGATTGCGCAGCTTCAGCCGCTGCTCAATGGCTTTCGGACGTAAATCGAACAGTATTCCGATTTTTTTTGCTATTTCGGCATCCGGGAGGTTTACGTTGCTTTTCCCGAAGGTATTGACATAGATGTTCATCGGTTTGGCCACGCCGATGGCGTAGGAGATTTGTATCAGCATCTCGGGGGCGACGCCTGCGGCTACCATGTTTTTGGCGATGTGGCGTGCTGCGTAGGCGGCTGAACGGTCTACTTTCGACGGGTCTTTTCCGGAGAAGGCGCCTCCTCCGTGCGGGGCTTTTCCGCCGTATGTATCTACGATGATCTTCCGGCCTGTGAGTCCGGTATCTCCGTGCGGGCCGCCGATTACGAATTTCCCCGTCGGGTTCACGTGATAGGTGATGTTGCCGTCAAACAGTTTGTGTATGCCTTTCCTGCGCCTGTACTGTGCCTGTACGCGCGGGATGAGGATCGACTTTATGTCTGATCTGATGCGTGACTGCATTTTTCTGTCGGCTTCGAGTGCGGCCTCCTTCGTGCTGTCCTTCGGTTTTTCGAACTCATCGTGCTGTGTGGAGATCACGATGGTGTCGATGCGCAGGGGTATTCCCTCTTCGCTGTATTCGATCGTCACTTGCGATTTGGCGTCGGGACGCAGATAGGGCATCAGTTCCGGCTCGTTCTTCCGGATACTGGCCAGTTCCTGCAGCAGGGCGTGGCTGAGGTCGAGCGGCAGGGGCATTCCGTTTTCGGTTTCGTCGGTAGCGTAGCCGAACATCATACCCTGGTCGCCGGCACCCTGGTCCATGGGATCGGCTTTCCGGTCTACGCCGCGGTTGATGTCGTCCGACTGTTCGTGTATGCTGGAAAATACGCCGCACGAGAGTGCTTCGAAGCAATATTCGCTTTTGGTGTAGCCCGTTTCGGCGATGACGTTGCGTGCTACTTCGGCTACATCGACGTAGGCGTTTGACTTTACTTCGCCGGCCAGGACGACCTGTCCGGTTGTCACGAGGGTTTCGCACGCGACTTTCGAATCGCGGTCATACGCCAGAAACTCGTCCAGCAAGGCGTCCGATATTTGATCGGCCACTTTATCGGGGTGTCCTTCCGACACCGACTCTGAGGTGAAAAAATAGTTCATTTCTGTGTTGATAAATATTTGGAGGAACTGTTGCAACGATGTGAAAGGGAAATGCGGCTAAGCGTTTTAGCATTTTTTTCTGTGGTTGCAAGCAGTTCAAATCTGTCCACATTCATACTGTCGGACGCAAAGGTAGTAATAAAACGAAACGGGCGCCTCGAATAAAGGTTAAAATGTATTATCGGTTCTTTCGGCGGGGGGGAATGAGAAATAAAATCGTTATTTTTGATGGCAGTCGGGACGGAATATTTCTCAAATCCCGCTGATATTTTCTCGCTATCGGGTGAAACGATGCATTTTGCTATATGAAGATTCGCTTTTTTCGCAACATTATATGGATATTTTTTCTGGGGAGTTTTTTACCGCTGACGGCGCAGGATATGGCCTATCCGGAGAGGGGCGACGGCGTACTCTCTTTCCTGCGCCGGTGGAACAGGGTCGGCGACTCGTACGTACAGGAGTTTATGAAGCTGAATGTGGGGAGGCTCAATGCGCGGGGCGAACTGATACTGGGCAGGGTTTACCTGATTCCTCCGCTTCATCCGGGCGACGGGTTTACCGATTCGGGGAAGTCGCTGTCCGGAGGGAGTAATCCCTCCGTTTTCGGGAAAGGGCAGAGTGACGTCTCCCCACAGTCGGGACGGTTAAAAGGCACCTGCTTCTATGTTATCAGCGGACACGGGGGGCCTGACCCCGGCGCCATTGCGCGGGTGGGCAAAAGGATTCTGCACGAAGACGAGTATGCTTATGACATTGCCCTTCGGCTGGCCCGCAGCCTGATGAAGGAAGGCGCCACGGTGTATATGATCATCCAGGATCCGAACGACGGTATCCGCGACGAGATGTATCTGAACAACAGTTCCAACGAAACGTGCATGGGAAAGCCCATTCCCCGCGGTCATCTCGACCGGCTGAAGCAGCGCGCGGACAAGGTAAACGAACTCTATGAGCGGGATAAGAAGAAGTTCAAATACATCCGTGCCATCGATCTCCATGTAGACAGCCGCAACACAGGTATGCGCATAGATGTATTTTTCTGTCATTCCGACGACAAGTATTCCAAATCGCTGGCCGTCACGATGAGGAACCTTTTCCGCACAAAATATAATACGCATCAGCCCGGCAGGGGGTTCGAAGGGTTCGTGGAACGGCGCGACTTTTACATGCTCCTCAATCTGAAACCGCCTTCCATTCTGGTAGAGACGGGTAATATCCAGAACGAATTTGACCGTCAGCGCATTCTCCTGAGCCGTAACCGCCAGGCTATGGCGAACTGGATGGCGCAGGCATTTATCGAGGATTACAGGAAATCCGTCCGGTAAGCGCCGTCCGCACCATGATTCCTCTGATTTAATGATTTAAATAATTTATGTGACAGTCCGCACACTGCGGGGAAGGAAATCCTTGTGGGCATTGGCATCTCGCAAATCAATATGATGATGTGTCAATGGGGTATGGGGTATATCCAGCTCGGGGAGCGCCCGAGTGGCAAGGGGCGGGAGCACCCGCCCCGACGAACGATTTCTTTATTAAGCGATTTCTTTGTTAATTGTCTGAACCGTGATTCTTTTGATTTACGTGATTTACATGATTATACCGTCGCTACGCGACGGCCATATATATAATGTACAGGGCAAGGCCATGCCTTGCCCTGTTTTCTTTATCGCTCGTCGGGGCGGGTGCTCCCGCCCCTTGCCGCTCCGGCGCTCCCCGAGCAGTGAGTTTGTGTCAAAACAAAAAAGCCGGTGGGGGACAGGGGCAAAGCCCCTGATGAAGTGGTTCTCTACCGAATAACGCAGGGCGGCGAATGAAAAACAAAAAAATCATGTACCTTTGCAAAGCAAGTCAAAAAGAAGATCAAAATTGAATAAGGAATAATGTGGAGGGATATTTTTATCACTATTGCGCAGCTAATCGTTGATCCTCCCAGGGCATGGAGGTATCTCAGAAAGGAAAGGAAGACACATCATGAGTTTCTCTACCGTTTTCTCCACCCTGTATTCGGGTTAATCGCCGCTTCTTCATTCGTCGGCGGTCTGTGGTTCGTGCGGGGCAAGGGCCTGGAAAACGCACTGAAAAGCAGTATTATCAGCGTCGCGGGCGTTTACGGCGGATATGCTATCGCCGCTTACCTGCTGAACGAGATTGCTCCCCGTTTCGGCCTGGAAAAGAATTTACCCCGCTTCCAGCGATTCACGGGATATGCCTCTGTCGTACTCTACGTCCTGTATATCATCACGCCCGTGCTGTCGGAACTGTTCGTTCTCTGGTTCCTGGTGCTCTACACCATATATCTGGTGAATACGGGAATATCGCGTTACCTGAAAGTACCCGAGGAGAAGGTCACCGATTTTACGGCAATAGCATCCATCATCATCATCCTGGCACCGGTAGTTGTCCGGATATTTTTCGTCTCACTGATCAGATAATGAAACAGGCTACCATCAACATAAGAAACAAACGCGCCACGTTCGATTACGAACTGGTCGAAACATTTACGGCAGGCATCGTGCTTACCGGAACAGAAATCAAGTCGATCCGCCTGGGGAAGGCCGGCCTGACGGATACCTACTGCCTCTTTGAACGGGGTGAACTGTGGGTGCGCAACATGCACATAGCCGAATATTTCTACGGCACTTATAACAACCACAGCGCCCGGCGCGACCGCAAACTCCTCCTGAACAGGAACGAACTGCGCAAACTCTCCCGTCTGACCAAAGAGACGGGATTCACTATCATCCCCGTCCGCCTGTTCCTCAGCGAAAGGGGGCTGGCCAAACTGACCGTCGCCGTGGCAAAGGGGAAGAAACAGTATGACAAGCGGCAGTCGCTGCGGGCTAAGGAAGACAAAAGATCCATCGACAGGATGTTCAAAAAGTGATATGAGCAAGGTGAAAATAGAAGATATTCTGCCCCGCCGCATCCTGATTCTTGACGGTGCAATGGGAACAATGATACAGCGCTACCGGCTCACCGAAGCCGATTTCCGCGGCGAACGGTTTCAGAATTTCGACGTGGCGCTCAAGGGCAACAACGACCTGCTGTCGCTCACCCGTCCCGACGTAATCGGGGAAATTCACCGGGAATACCTGACCGCCGGCGCCGACATTATCGAAACCAATACCTTCAACGCCACCTCGATTTCGATGCAGGATTACCGCATGAGCCACCTGGCCGCCGAAATCAACCTGGCGGCAGCCCGGCTGGCGCGCGAAGCCGCCGACGAGTTCACGCTGAAAACGCCGGACAAGCCACGCTTCGTGGCAGGCTCCATCGGGCCGACCAACAAAACCGCCTCCATGAGTCCCGAGGTAGAGAATCCCATGTTCCGTTCAGCGGTATTCGACGACTTCAAGGCGGCTTACAGAGAACAGATTGCCGCACTCGTGCAGGGCGGAGCAGACCTCCTTCTGATAGAGACCATCTTCGACACGCTCAACGCCAAAGCCGCCATTTTCGCCGCAAAGGAGGTGGAGGCCGAAACCGGTATAATCACACCCATAATCCTCTCTGCCACCCTGTCCGACAGGGCGGGACGAACCCTTTCCGGACAGACCCTGAGCGCATTTGTCGCCTCCGTCAGCCACGCCCAACCGCTGGCCGTAGGGCTGAACTGCTCGCTGGGCGCCGCCGAACTGAAGCCTTATGTGAGGGAACTGGGACAGATTGCCCCTTTCTATATCAGCGCCCATCCCAATGCCGGACTGCCCAATCAGTTGGGCGAATACGACGAGACGCCGCAAAAAATGTCCCTTCAGATCAAAGAGTTTGTAGAAGAAGGTCTGGTGAATATTATCGGCGGATGCTGCGGAACCACTCCCGCCCATATCGCCGAATATGCACGGCTGACGGAGACCGGCATACCGCATCAGAAGAGCGCCCGGCCGGCGCACCTGCGACTTTCGGGACTGGAGATGCTGGAGGTATCGCCCCGCATGAACTTCATGAACATCGGGGAACGGTGCAACGTGGCCGGATCGAGAAAGTTTCTGCGGCTGATCCGGCAGAAGAGTTATGACGAAGCGCTCGACATAGCCCGCCGTCAGGTGGAAGACGGGGCGCAGGTGCTCGACATAAACATGGACGACGGACTGCTGGACGGCGCGGAAGAGATGACTGCCTTCCTCAACCTGCTCGCCTCCGACCCCGACGTATCGCGGGTACCGGTCATGATAGACTCCTCGAAATGGGAGGTGCTGGAAGCCGGCCTGAAATGCGTACAGGGCAAATCCATCGTCAACTCCATCTCTCTGAAGAACGGAGAGGCGGAATTTCTGCACCGGGCGCGACTGGCGCAAAACTACGGCGCGGCGGTGGTCGTGATGGCCTTCGACGAAAAGGGACAGGCCGATACGTTCGAGCGACGCAAAGAAATCTGCAGCCGCGCCTGCGGACTGCTCACCGCACACGGCTTCGACCCCGGAGACATCATCTTCGACCCCAACGTCCTGGCCATAGCCACGGGTATCGACGAACACCGGAATTATGCGGTAGACTTCATCCGCGCCACGCAGTGGATCAAGCAAAACCTTCCCTTCGTCAAAGTGAGCGGCGGGGTGAGCAACCTCTCCTTCTCCTTCCGCGGAAACGATTACGTGCGGGAAGTGCTCCATTCCGTATTTCTCTGTCACGCCATCCGGGCAGGTATGGATATGGGAATCGTGAATCCGGCACAGTCGGTCATCTACGAAGAGATTCCCGCAGACGTGAGGGAACCGGCGGAAGATGTGGTGCTGAACAGGCGCAGCGACGCCACCGAGCGGATGATGGCTTACGCGGAAAAGCGCCGGAACGAAAAGGCGCCGGAAACGGAAAGAGGTAAAGCCGGAGAACAGTGGCGCACGCTTCCGCTCGCAGAACGGCTGAGTCACGCGCTGGTGAAGGGTATCACCGATTATCTGGAAGAGGATATTGCCGAAGCGCTGCAAGCTTATCCCCGCGCCGTGGATATTATCGACAGGCCGCTGATGGACGGGATGAACCGTGTGGGCGACCTCTTCGGCGCAGGAAAGATGTTCCTGCCGCAGGTGGTGAAGGCCGCCCGCACCATGAAGAGGGCTGTATCCGTCCTGCAACCCGTCATCGAGGCCGAAAAGGCGGCGGCGACTGCGGACGGCGCACGGCGTACGGCGGGAAAGATACTGCTCGCCACCGTGAAGGGCGACGTGCATGATATAGGCAAGAACATCGTCTCCATCGTACTCTCCTGCAACAATTACGAAGTTGTCGACCTGGGCGTGATGGTTCCCCCCGAAAAGATCATCGAAGCGGTAATCCGCGAAAAGCCCGACATCGTAGGCCTGAGCGGACTGATTACCCCGTCGCTCGAAGAGATGTCGGTCGTGGCGGCCGAGATGGAGAAGGCAGGATTCAGCCTGCCGCTGCTGATCGGGGGAGCTACCACGTCGAAACTGCATACGGCGCTGAAGATTGAACCGAAATACAGTCAGGGTCCCGTGGTGTATGTCAGGGATGCCTCACAGAGTCCCGCGGCGGTAGCCAGCCTGATGAATCCCGCGAACCGCGACGGATATATCCGGAAAATAAGGGACGAATACGCAGCGCTGCGGGAAAACAGTTCGGGGAAAGCGGCCGGCGGACTGATTTCGCCGGAAGAGGCGGCGGCGAAGAACGCCTTCCGCATCGACTGGAACGATTACGAAGCAACCGTCCCCCGGCAACCGGGGCGTGTGAAACGGGAACATATCGCGATAGAAGAAATCATTCCCTGGATCAACTGGAAATTCTTTTTCCATGCCTGGAACATGCCGGCCGGATTCCACACGATCGCCGGGACGCAGCACACCGCAGCGGCGCGTGCCGCCTGGCTTGCGACATACGGGGAAGACGTCCGCGGGAAGGCGCCGGAAGCGGCAAAGCTGTATGACGATGCGGCAGCCATGCTGCAAAAGTTTGCGGACGAAAAGGCAGGTTATATCCACGCCATCTTCGGGATATACGAAGCGTACAGCGAAGGCGACACCGTTTTCATCGACGGTCGCCCGTTCCCCTTCCTGCGCCGGCAGCGGAGGAACGACCGAAATGAATACCCCTGCCTGAGTGACTTCATCGCCCCGCGTCATACGGGAAAGAGGGATTACATCGGCGCGTTCGCCGTCACCGCCGGAGCGGGCGCCGACGAACAGATACGCCGCTATGAAGCGGCGGGTGACGAATATGCCGTCCTGCTGATGAAGTCGCTGCTCGACCGTCTGGCAGAGGCCGCCGCCGAATGGCTGCACGCCGCCGTACGCCGCGAATACTGGGGCTATGCGGCGGACGAGAATCTCTCGATTGCCGAAATGTTTGCCGTGAAGTACCGGGGGATACGTCCCGCCGTAGGTTACCCCTCCATCCCGGATCAGACGGTGAACTTCCCGCTGCACGCGCTGCTTGTCACCTCCGAGGCAGGCATTTCGCTTACCGAAAACGGCGTAATGCGTCCCGGCGCGTCGGTCAGCGGCTTCTTCTTCGCCCATCCGCAATCGCGTTACTTCGACGTAGGGGAGATTTCGGAAGAACAGCTGGCCGACTATGCCCGTCGCAGGAATATGACTCCGGAGGTAATCCGCAAATTTCTGACGGCTAACTTACCGTAAGCACAGTTCAACCGCTTCGCTCACGCAGCAGCGAGCCATTTTCCGATTGCTCGACATCAAACGAATAACGCGAAGCAACACGAGTGAATAACAACCGAATAACGGTGATGCGCTTGCCTCGACCGGAAAGGTTTTGTACTTTTGCACGACGACTCAATATAAAAAAATATGTAATATGCGAAGTTTCGGAAGCGACAATCATTCCGGCACGGATCCGCGAATCCTGCAGGCGATCGCGGACGCCAATGCCGACCATACCGCGGCCTATGGCGACGACCCCTGGACGCGCGGGGCGGAGGAAGCCGTCCGTTCGCTCCTCGGCGACAGTGAAGCGGATGTCTTTTTCCTTTTCAACGGGACGGGGGCCAATGTGGTAGCGCTTCAGGCATGTACGCTGCCGTTTCATTCCATTCTCTGCGCCGCCACCGCCCATATCGCGACGGACGAGTGCGGCGCACCCGTGAAGATAACGGGCGCGACGCTGAAGGAGATTGCTGCTCCTGACGGCAAGCTTACGCCGGCGCTGGTGAGTCCGCACCTGCACGGATTCGGATCCGAACACCATTCCCAGCCGAAGGTGATTGCCATCTCGCAGACGACGGAGCCGGGCACCGTCTATACTCCGCAGGAGATAAGGGCGCTTGCGGAACTGGCGCACGCGCACGGCATGTATCTGTTTATGGACGGGACGCGCGTGGCCAACGCCTGTGCTTTTCTGCACGTCTCGCTGAGGGAAATGACCGTCGATGCCGGAGTGGATATTTTCACGCTGGGGGGTACGAAAAACGGTCTGATGTTTGGCGAGGCGCTCGTGGCGCTGCGCAGGGAGGTGGCCGAAAATATAAGGTATTACCGGAAACAGACGACGCAGCTTTATTCCAAAATGCGATTCATCTCCGCGCAGTTCACGCCTTATCTGAACGAAAATATCTGGCTGGAGAATGCGGGAAAGTCCAACCGTGCGGCGCAGAGGCTTTACGACGAAATAAGGTACCTGGAGGGGGTAGAGTTCACGCATCCGGTGGAGTCGAACGCTCTTTTTCTGATTCTTCCGCCGGGGGTTGCGGACAGGCTGCGCGAGCGGTACTTTTTCTACGACTGGGATACATCCCGTCGCGAGGTTCGTCTCGTCTGTTCGTGGGACACGGCGGACGGAGACATCCGGGATTTTGCCGGCTATCTGAAGTCTTTGCTGCGCCGATGAAAATGAATTACTTGAGTTTCAACTTCTAAATATATAAAAATTATGTTTGATTTCTTAGACGTTTATCCCTGGTTATTGCCCTTCATGATATTTTTCGGCCGTATCTGTGACGTGACGCTTGGCACGCTGCGTATAATCTTCGTGTCGAAGGGCGAAAAGTATAAGGCGCCGCTTATCGGTTTCTTCGAAGTATTCATCTGGATCATGATCATTTCGCAGGTACTGGCCCGTGCGAATGACCTGCTTTCGTATATATCGTACGCGGGAGGGTATGCTTCCGGAAATTATGTAGGTATTCTGATCGAGAAGAGGATTGCTTACGGCATCGTGCTCTGTCGCATTTACACGCAGAAGAACGGGAAGGATCTGGTGCAGACGCTGAACAGGTTGAATATCGGTGCGACGATGACACGCGGTATCGGTTCGACGAACGAAGTGGATATTATCGAGACAGTTGTCGAGAGGAAGGTAATGAAAAGGCTGGAGCGTTTGCTTACGGCGTTTGACAGTAATATTTTTTACGTGGTAGAAGATGTACGTACCCGAAAGAATGGTATATTCCCGAAACGGAAAACGATTTTGTCTCGCTGGAGAGTAGGGAAATGATGTGATGATGTGTCAATGTGAAGAAGTTGCGAAGTGAAGAAAACCAGCTCGGGGAGCGCCCGAGTGGCAAGGGGCGGGAGCACCCGCCCCGACGAACGATTTCGGAGCTAATTGTCTGAACTGTGATTCTTCTGATTTACATGATTTACATAACCAATGCGCCAAAAACAACCAGCTCGGGGAGCGCCCGAGTGGCAAGGGGCGGGAGCACCCGCCCCGACGAACGATTTCTTTATTAAGTGATTTCTTTA
>JAIRSV010000046.1 GCA_031255275.1 Proteiniphilum sp. | reverse complement strand
CATTGGGAAACATTGAGTCCCACCAGCGCGGGTCGTCTTTCAGCCACTTGGCAAACCAGGCATAGATGGCATTATTCCAGGCAATCCGCTTCGTGTAGTCGTAAATGGCGTGATTCTCGCCCTCCACCTGAATAAATTCCACCTCCTTGCCGAGCAGCTTCAGGGCGTTATACATCTGGATGCTCTCGCCGATGGGCACGTTGGTGTCCGCCGTGCCGTGCAGTAACAGTAACGGCGTTTCGATTTTATCGGCATAGAAGAGCGGGCTTTGCTTCACATAGAGATCGGGGTTGTTCCAGGGATAGCTGTCTGCGCTTGCCCCCGCGCTGTAGGAGTAACCCCAGTATCCTTCGCCCCAGTAGCTGGTGATATTGCTGATGCCGGCGTGCGACACGGAGGCGGAAAACAGGTCGGTTCGGGTGATGAGGTATTGCGTCATGAATCCGCCGTAGGAGGCGCCTATATTGCCGATTTTTGACCCGTCTACAAAGGGATGGGCGGCAACGAATTGTTGTACTCCTTCTATAATCTCTTCGGCAGTCCGGTTGCCCCATGCGTTCACGTGACGGGCTGAGAATTCCTGTCCGTAGCCGGTCGTGCCGCTCGGTTGCAGCGTATAGACCACATAATCCTGTGCGGCGTAAACGTGCAGCGGATAGGTGCTTTCGAATGTCCGCGCCGTGGGACTGGTGCCGCCGTAGTAATAGACGATCAGCGGATATTTTTTCTGCGGGTCGAAGCCGGGCGGCAGATAGTAGCGTCCTTCGATCACGTCGCCGAACGAACTGGTGAATTGCCACTCCTTCATCTCGCCCAGTTCCAGTCCGTTCAGCTGTTCGGCGTAAGGATCGGAAATCAGGGTCGATTCCATTGTTTTCAGGTTCAGCAGGTAGCTCCGGTTGGAGTTCGACGCGCTTACGCCCGTATAGGTGGCCCATGCCGCGTTTCCGGCGATATTGAATGAGCGGATCACATCTTCTTTGAGCGGCAGTTTTTCGAATTTTTTCCGTCGCGGGTCATAGCGGTACACATTCACACGGTCGCCCTCTTCCGCGCGATAATAGATATATCCGTCCGGCGCGTTCCATTCCTGGGCGCTGACGGTGGGTGCGAAATCTTTGGTCACCGGTTCCACCTGACGGGTAGCCAGGGTCATGATGAACGATTGGGTATCGTAATTGTTGGCAATCTGCCCCTCTTTGATGTTGAGTCCGATGCCGCCGAATGCTTCGGGTGCGCCGTGAATCAGTAACTGTTTCCCGTCCGGCGAAAACTGGGCGGAGTAGGCATACGCTTCATCCTTCCAGAGCGTATCCATCGCCATCGTCTCCAGATCGAGCATATAGAGGGTGTTTCTGCGGAAGGGGCGTTCCGGAAGATATTCTTCGGAGGTGGAGAAAAGCAGTTTTTTCACATCATCCGTCACATCGTTGAGCGACGCCGTTCTCCGTCCGAAGGTGAGTTGCTGGGTGAGTCCCGTATCGAAGAAATGCCGGTAGAGGAAATAGCGGTCGCGATAGCCCGGCAACCTGTCGTCGATGCCGAGCAGCCGTTTCAGTCCGCCGGGATTGCTGACGGTGATGCTTTGCTTCGTGGAAAAGAAAACCGACTGTTCGTCGGGCGCCATCCGGAAATGTTCGTTCGGCAGCCCTTCGACGAGAATTTTTGTCTCCGCCGTGAGCGGGTCGAGGGTCAGGATCGCCCGTTTGCGTTTAGTGTTATCATCGCCCGTCACATAGTAGAGCAGATCCGATTTGGGCATCCAGTTCAGCTGATCTCTGTTGCCCGGTTCCGAAAATACCGTCCGTTTCAGTTTCGTGTCGTATACCTCCGTAAAGTTATGGCCGTTGCCTCCGGGGAGGGTTTCCCGCAGGCTCAGCAGTACGAACCGTCCGCTCGGCGATACGGAGGAACTGTTCACCCTTTTTCCCTCCAGGATGTCATTGATGCTGATCCTCCGGCGATCCCTGTTATTAAATGTATAGACAAGCAGGGAATCTTTTTCGTCGGGTTTCAGTTCGATTTTCACGGCGGGATCGGCCTTGTATTCCGCCGAGGTGAGCATTTTAATGACAATGCGCATATTGTTTGCCGATCCGTTCAGGTTCGTATCCACAGATCCCGACTGGTGCAGACTGTCGTTCACCTGTGTTTTGGTAGCCCGTTTCACGTTGTCAATCCACAGTTCGAGCGGGTTGGGCGATGTCACGGTAAGTTTCCCTTTGCCATAGCGGTCGCCGGCGACACAGAGGGAGAGTAACTGCAACGCCTCACCCTGCTGCGGTTTCCGGAGGTTGAAGAACCCGGCCGTATCCGGCGACAGTTGTGTGGTAAACCGATCCTGTTCCGGAAAATAGATCGGACTGGCAAGCAGTTTCTCGTCCGAAAAGGCGGATTTGTCAAGGCTTACGCTGTCCAGCATTACCGGTTTCCGCACCGGAATGGGGTCGGATGAATAGATTTTCTGCGGCATCAGCGGCTGCTGTGCCCGTGCGCCTGTTGCCAGCAACAGCGCGATAAAGATGAGATAAAAATACTGTTTCATATAAATTAAGTTGTAAATTGGTGTATTCACATATCAGTCCCGGTTGCACCAGACAAAACGGTCGCCGAATATCCCCTGCCGGTCAGGCTCCTTCCGGAAAAGACCGAAGACCGACGATCCCGATCCGCTCATGGAGGCATACACGGCGCCCATCTCGTAAAGCTGCTGTCTGATCCTGCAAATTTCGGGATTTTTTTTGAAAACGGATGTCTCGAAGTCATTTTTGAGGTACTCCCTCCATGTTTCCGGCGGTTTCCGGATGACCTCCTTCAGCGGAAGTTCCGGCGTGCGCGGAGTGATCATCGCGTAAGCCTCCCCGGTGGAGACCGTGACGTCCGGCTTCACCAGGAGGATCGTATAGTCGCTCAGCTCCATATTCAGGAGTTCCAGCCGGTCGCCGGTACCTGTGGCGAAAGCCGGTTTATTTAGAATGAAAAAAGGACAATCGGCGCCCAGCCGGGCAGCCTTCAGCATCAGATCCTCCGTTGAGTATCCCAGTTCGAAAGTCCGGTTGAGCAGGTCGAGCATAAAGGCTGCGTCCGAGGAACCGCCGCCCAGTCCCGCACCGGACGGGATCTGTTTGAACAGATGTATATCCATCGCCGGAAGGTCTTTTTCGGAAGCGATCAGATTCAGGGCTTTGATCACCAGGTTATTTTCCGGATTTCCATCCACCGGGATACCCGTCTGAAAAAAACGGTATTTCTGTCCGGTTACCGGTTTGTTTTCCGGCGTCGGTATGATTTCCAGGGCATCCTTCAGCCCGACGGGATAAAAAACAGTCTCCAGGTTGTGATAGCCGTCCGTCCGGCGGGACACAACGTGGAGTCCTAAATTGATTTTTGCATTGGGAAAACAGATCATCAGTCGCTCTTTTCTGCAAATCTATATAAAAAAGTCGAGATTTCCCCTGTCTAAATCCAGTCTCTTGCGAAGCGCCGCGGCAGGGGCGTTGCCTCCGGTGCTTTTTATGTGATGAAGTTTAGACGTTTAGAAGTGGTGAAGTGGAAAAAACCAGCTCGGGGAGCGCCCGAGTGGCAAGGGGCGGGAGCACCCGCCCCGACGAACGAAAAAATCAATGTGAAGATATGATGATGTGGAGAAGTAGAGACAACCAGCTCGGGGAGCGCCGGAGCGGCAAGGGGCGGGAGCACCCGCCCCGACGAACGAAAAAGAATAACCGTCACCGCCCCCCCCGCCGGACAACAGCCTCTGGAAATCATTCGAACCCTGATTCGAATCCTGAAATGTCGCCTTTCCCCCGCAAACCGGTC
>JAIRSV010000012.1 GCA_031255275.1 Proteiniphilum sp. | reverse complement strand
TATATATAATGTACGGGCAAGGCATGCCTTGCCCTGTTTTCTTTATCGCTCGTCGGGGCGGGTGCTCCCGCCCCTTGCCGCTCCGGCGCTCCCCGAGCTGGTTTTCTCCACTTCTCTGAAAACATTTTCAACTTTCCATTAATGAAGCTCCCGCCCCTTGCCGCTCGGGCGTTCCCCGAGCAGTATGTTTTTGGCGCATTGGTTATGTAAATCATGTAAATCACGTAAATCAGAAGAATCACAGTTCAGACAATTTCTCCACTTCTCCGCTTCAGGTGATCTGCTGTTGACCAAATTCTCCTGAAATTCAGGCCGGAAGTGTACCCGACAGTTGAATATTTTTAGTGATGTTTTCACTTTGTTTGCGGCATGTAAAAATGTTAAATGTGGATTTTTTGCCCGGATTAGTTGCAAATAATAACAATGTTTCATATGTTTGTATAATAATAAAAACAAAGAGGGGCAAATATGGACATTCTTTTAAGAAAATACACAACAGGATCAATCTTAATAAAAGTCAACGAAAGGAGAATTATCACCTCCCCGTGCCCCTTTGTTAATAAGAAAGAATCAACCCCGCCCGTCAGCCCGTCCCCCCGTACGGAACGTTCGAACACCCCATACGGAGGACGTATTTCTGTACCGTTTCGGATTTCTGAGCCGGTCGGGTTCATCCGGTTATTTCTTTTATGTGGAAAATATCTATCGCAGGCGCTTTCACCGTCGTGGCTGAGGGAAAGCAGTCGTGCGAGGATTACAGATTAAGTTTTATAATTAATAAAGTAGAAAGAGTATGAAAAGAAAGCTCATTATATTTTTGACCCTGTTCTTTGTGGGGACAGGGATAATAGTCGCACAAATACAAGTACGCGGTACGGTCGCAGACGAAACGGGAGAGCCGGTAATCGGCGCCACCGTGCAGGTGAAGGGAACTTCGCAGGGAACCGTGACCGATATTGATGGAAACTTCAACCTGTCAGCGCCCTCCGGCGGAACCCTCGTCATATCATACGTAGGGATGCAGACACAGGAAGCGCCGGTCGGCGCGAACGTGAAGGTGACGCTGATCACCGACTCGCAGATGCTCGACGAGGTGATAGCCGTGGCCTACGGAACGGCACGACGCTCCTCCTTCACAGGATCGGCCGCCACCGTGAACGCCGCCGCCATAGAAAACCGAGTCATCACCAACATAACATCCGTACTGGAAGGGAACGCCTCGGGCGTACAGGCCACCTCCTCGCTCGGACAGCCCGGCTCGTCGGCCTCCGTGAGGATACGCGGCTTCGGCTCGGTGAACGCCTCCAACGCACCGCTCTATGTGGTAGACGGCGCCGTATATAACGGAAATATCGCCGATATAAACCCCTTCGACATAGAATCCGTTTCCGTGCTGAAAGACGCCGCCTCCACCTCCCTTTACGGATCCAGCGCCGGTAACGGCGTGATCCTCATCACCACCAAAAAGGGAAAAGAAGGCGCCAGCGTCTCCCTGAACGTCACACAGGGCGGATCGCGCAGAGCATACCGCGATTACGACAGGGTGAACATCCGGGAATACTATCCCCTGCAGTGGGAGATGCTGAAAAACAGTAATATCACTTCCGGCAAGAAGCCCGACGACGCCGCGCGGATAGCCTCTGACCGTATCGTAAGTACGCTGAAGTACAATCCCTTCACCGGCGTGGACGACGGCGCCGTGATGGGAACCGACGGCCTGCTGAATCCCGCCGTCACCGGCCTGAAATGGGGCGACGACCTCAACTGGGAAGACGCCGCCTACGGAACGGGATACCGTCAGGAATACGTCCTGAGCTACAACTCCACCTCCGCCAAAAGCGACACATACGCCTCCATCGGCTATCTGAACGACAGGGGATATATGATGAAAACAGACTTTGAACGCTTTTCCGGCCGGCTCAACTATAACATTACGCCCAAAACCTGGTTCAAGGCAGGGACGAACCTGGCACTCTCGCGGACAAACTCCAACTACTCGACGTCGACCTCCGAAAGCAACTCCAGCTACAGCAACCTGGCACGCTACGTACGCGTGATGGCCCCCATCTACCCCGTACACAAGCATGACCTGAAGACGGGAGAATACCTGGATCGCTTCGGCAACCCGACCACCAACCCCGACGACTACGTCTACGACTACGAAGGCTCACGCCTGGCCAACAACGGCCGCGACGCCATTGCGGAAACGGAGCTGAACATGCGAGACATTGCCCGCGTGAACCTCACGGGAAGAACCTACGTCACGCTGACCCCGGTGAAGGGACTGAGCATCACGGCCAACTACGGAATCGAGAACAGCGATCTGCGCCGCAAGGTATACGAAAACCCCTACGTGGGTGACGGCACCGCCGGACCGGGACGGTTGAACATCCTGTCGACCCGCACCCTCTCCGAAACCTTCAACCAGCTGCTGACCTACGCACATTCGCTGAACGGACAGCACAACTTCGACCTGCTGCTCGGACACGAAAACACCTCCTACAGGTACGACTATTACTATTCGATGAAAATGAATGAAATCGTAGAAGGCGTCTACGACTATTCCAACTTCATCAACACCAGCAACCTGTCGTCCTACACCAACCTCTACCGGAAGGAAGGCTATTTCGCCCGACTCAACTACGACTTCGACCACCGATACTACCTCTCCCTCTCCTACAGGAGAGACGGAAGCTCAAGATTCTCAAAAGACAACCGCTGGGGGAACTTCTACTCCGTCGGCGGATCCTGGAGGATCAGTCAGGAAAGCTTCATGCAAGGCATCGACTGGCTGAACAACCTGCGCCTGAGAGCATCCTACGGACAGACCGGCGTAGACGACGTTCTGAACAGCGACGGAGACTCAGACTACTATCCCTATCAGTCACTCTACACCCTGGGCATCAACAACGGCCTCGAAGGAGGCGTCTACTATTCCACCCTCGCCAACGGCAACCTGCTCTGGGAAACGCAGGTCTCAACCGACGCAGCGCTGGAATTCGGCCTCTTCAACCGCCTCACAGGAGTGATAGAATACTTCAGGAAAGACTCCAAAGACCTCCTGTTCCCCGTATCCATCCCCGCCTCAATCGGAGTCACATCACAGATCCGGAACATCGGCAAGGTGAGAAACTCCGGACTGGAACTGGGACTCGACTACCAGATCATAAAAAAGAAAGACTGGGGACTCTCCCTCTCCGCCAACGGCACATTCCTCTCCAACAAAATAGTCTCCCTTCCGCCCGACAACCGCGAAAACGGAATCATCGACGGAAGCAAGAAACTCTATGAAGGAAAATCGAGATACGAATTCTGGCTCAGACAGTGGTACGGCGTCAACCCCGCCAACGGTGACGGACTCTACTATCTCGACACCGACGCCTATAACGATGAAAAAGGTACGCTGACGGCAGGCATCAAAAAAACACTCGTCGAAATCGACGGGAAACAGCTCACCAGCAACTACAACTATGCCCGCTACGACTTCAGCGGAACCTCCATACCCAAATTCTACGGCGGCTTCAGCTTCAACATCCGATACCGCGGCTTCACGCTCACCCCCATGTTCTCCTACTCAATCGGAGGCAAAATTCTCGATCAGAACTACGCCTACCTGATGAGCATGAGCGACTACGGCTACGCCATGCACGAAGACGTGAAGAAAGCCTGGCGAAAAGAGGGAGACATCGCCGACGTGCCGCGTCTGGACAGGACATCCGCACATGCAACGAACATCGGACAGACCTATTCCACACGCTGGCTCGTCTCAGCCGACTACCTCAACTTCAAATCCCTCTCCCTCGCCTGGGAAGCGCCGCGCAACCTGGTCAAAGCCTGCGACCTCAACAGTCTCCGCTTCAGCCTCAGCGCCGAGAACCTCTTCCTGCTCAAAGCACGCGAGGGACTCAACCCCCAGGGAAACTACACCGGACTCACATATCACGAATATATGCCGGCACGCATAATTACGTTCGGAATGAATTTGTCATTTTAATAAAAACAATTAACTTTGAACGGGCAAAACGTGTAAGAAAATTTTTTTTATACAAAAGTGAGGCAAAACGAGAAATCGCAAGCCGAAACTCAAAAGTGAAATAATCAAATGAAATATATCAGAACAATAATAACAGGGCTTATAATCATGGTAACAGCCGCCGGCTGCGGCGACAGCTACCTGGATACCGCCCCCACCGGATCGGTCTCCGCCCCCACCGTCTACGAAAACCTGAGCGGACTCTACCGCGCACTCAACGGAATACACCGCAAAATGGTCTCACAAGACCTCGCAAACCAGGGAATGGGCGGCGAACCCGGCTTCATGCTCTCGCGCGAAGCCCACGGCGACGACATGACATGGAGCACCCAAAGCTGGCACCAGACCCACCTCACATGGGCAATCAACACCAACCCCTCGTCCTCCTACAACAACGGAGTCTGGAAAACCTACTACGAGCTTATCCTGAACGCCAACAAAATCCTCGAAATCCTCGACGCCAACTTCTCCTCCCCCGGAGAAACCCTGCCGGAGCACATAGCAAAGCAGAGAGACCAGATCAAAGGCGAATCGCTGGCAATCAGAGCCTGGGCGCACTTCCAGCTCGTGCAGTACTACGCCAAAAGGTACGACTCCCTCGGCGAAAACTCACAGCCGGGAGTCCCCTACAGAGAATCGTCCGCACCCACAGAGATGGCGCGCAACACCGTCAAAGACGTCTACACAAAGATAAACCGCGACCTGGACGCCGCCCTCCTCCTCCTGAAGGACTATAAAGCCCCGGACATCAACCACTACACACCAAAAGCAGTATACGGCCTCAAAGCCCGCGTCGCCCTCACGCAGCAGGACTACGCAAAAGCCGCCGAATATGCCACACAGGCCATCACCCTGGCCGAAGCAGACGGCCACCGGCTCATGACGCCCGACGAACTGATGCACGGCTTCGCCAACATATCGACAGCCACCAAAGAAGCCATTTACGCCGCCCTCACCCGCGACGACCAGACGGTATACTTCTACTCCTTCTACGCCTACATGTCGTGGAACTTCAACTCCACCGCCGTCAGGACAGGCATCAAGTGCATCAGCCAAAGCACCTACGACATGATGTCCGCCGGCGACCTGCGCCGTCAGTGGTGGGATCCCTCCGGCACAGCCGCCGTCCCCGCCTCCAACTACGATAAGAGTCCCTATCAGAACCGCAAGTTCACCGCCCGCTCCACCGCCAACGCCGTGGGCGACGTAGCCTTCATGCGCCTGTCCGAACTCTATCTCACCGCCGCCGAAGCCCTCGCCCGCGCCGGAAAAGAGGTGGACGCAAAAAGATACCTCCACGCCTTCGTCACACAGCGCGACCCCCAGTATACCGGCTCCCAAAAAACAGGCAACGCACTGGCCGAAGAGATCATGACCCATCGCAGGATAGAACTCTGGGGCGAAGGCTTCCGCTGGTTCGACCTGAAAAGGCTCAACCAGCCCTGCGAGAGAAAAGGCAACAACTTTAGCGAAACCTTCTGCGGATTCATTATCCGGGCACAGGACGCGGACGGCTGGGTCTACGAGATCCCCAAGGTAGAAACCGACTATAACAGGCTGATGACATTAAACTACTGAAAGTAGAAACGAAATTTGCTATCCTTTCAATTGAGAAGCTATTATACTCTACATATAGATTAAAACACTGTTGAAAGGAACGAACAGGGCTAGGAGTGATTCCCCGCCCTGTTCACTTTTTTAAGGCCCCCCTCCGTCCCCCCTCCCGATTTCCGTCAAGCGGAAGAGAATATACATCATAAATTAAGATCGCGCGAGAGATAATTATGATAAAAAACAGGGTCGCGACAGCCGCAAAAAGAGTCGCCCGTACGCAAAGGGAGCGGCAGACGGAAAAAAGATACCTCCCGAACAAATTTTTTTTGTACATTTGCACCAGTCAAAAAAAATTGTGTTAAACATGCAAAGAAGCCGGACGCTCACAGACGGAATATCGTACAAAACGTCCCAAACCCCGAACCCCACACCCGAAACCCGGCAACCCCAACAAATATGAAACGGAACATACACCCAATTATCATTTTAGCTGTTATGATCATCACAAGCTGCACACAGCAAAAAGAGAAGCGGCCGTTTGCAAACCGGCTCGACCTTTCAGCCCTCGACACCACGGCCGCCCCCGGAACAAGCTTCTACCGCTACGCCACCGGAGGGTGGCAAAAAGCCAATCCCATCCCCGACGAGTATGCCCGCTACGGCACCTTCGACAAACTGATGGAAGAAAATCAGGTACAGATACAAACCCTGATAGAGGAACTCGGAAAACAGGAAAATCCCGCCGGATCCAACGCCCAAAAGATAGGAGACCTCTACCGCATGGGCATCGACAGCGCCAAGCTGAACGCCGACGGTGCTAAACCCCTCCAACCGCAACTCGCCGAAATCGCCGCCGCCACCGGCAGAAAAGAGATCATCCGGCTCATGGCCCGGATAAGCCGTTACGCCTCAGACCCTTTCTTCGGCCTCATCGTAGCGCCCGACGACATGAACAGCTCCATGAACATCGCCCACCTCTATCAGGCAGGCATCGGACTGGACGACAGAGACTACTACCTTCTGGACGACGAATACATGCAGACGATACGCAATGAGTACCGGAAACTCATCGAAACACAGTTCGCAAACGCCGGCTACACCGCCGAAGAAGCCGGCAGAGCCGCCACTGCCGTAATGCACATCGAAACCGGACTGGCAAAAGCACACTTCACCCGCGAAAAGCTCCGCGAACCGGAACTCAACTACCACAAAATGCTGGTATCCGATCTCGACCGCCAGGTGGCCCCCTTTGAATGGGAATACTACTTCGAAGAAGCCGGCGTCGCCGGAATCAGCAGCCTCAACGTCTCGCAGATAGAACCCCTGCGCGCCGCCGTCGCCATGATCACCGGCGAACCCCTGGAAGCCCTGCGCTACTACCTCAGCTGGAGAGTAATCAACACCGCCGCCGCCCGCCTCAGCGACGACTTCTTCAACGCCAACTTCGAATTTTACGACAAAACGCTCAGCGGCAGCATGGAGCCGCTCCCGCGCTGGCGGAGAAGCATCAACGTCGCAAACAGGGCCATGGGAGAAGCCATCGGACAGCTCTACGTCCAAAAACACTTCCCGCCCGAAGCCCGCGAACGGATGCTCGAACTGACGGACAACCTGAAAAACACCCTGGGCCGTCGCATCGACAGTCTCCCCTGGATGAGCGACACCACCAAAGCAAAAGCGCGCGAAAAACTCGACGCCCTCATCGTAAAGATCGGATACCCCGACAAGTGGAAAGACTACACCAGCCTCGAGATAAAGAACGACTCCTACTGGCAGAACATGATGCGCGCCTCAGAATTCGCATACGCCGAGATGATCGGCGAACTGGGCAAGCCGGTCGACAAAACTAAATGGTACATGTCTCCCCAGACGGTCAACGCCTACTACAACCCCTCCGCCAACGAAATCTGTTTCCCCGCCGGAATCCTCCAGCCTCCCTTCTTCTACATGCACGGCGACGACGCAATCAACTACGGCGGCATCGGCGTAGTGATCGGTCACGAAATGACGCACGGCTTCGACGACCAGGGACGGAAGTTCGACAAGGACGGAAACCTCTCCGAATGGTGGACCGAAGAGGATGCAAAACGATTCGAAGAGAGAACCGCCATCCTGATCAACTGTTTCGACAATATCACCGTACTCGACACCGTACACGCCAACGGCCGCTTCACCCTCGGCGAAAACATCGCCGACCACGGCGGACTGCAGATCGCATACAGCGCATTCCTCGGCACCCCACAGGCACACTCCGGCGAACAGACCGACGGATTCACCCCCGCACAGCGATTCTTCCTCAGCTACGCCAACATCTGGGCAAACAATACCCGCGACGAGGAAATACTTCGCCTCACAAAAGTCGATCCCCATTCACTCGGCAAATGGCGCGTAGACGGAGCACTGCCCCATATCGGAGCATGGTACGAAGCATTCAACATCCAACCCACAGACCCGATGTACCTGCCCGAAGAAAAACGGGCATCCATCTGGTAATATTATCACATTATTACATCATCACATTACCCCATGTTTTCAGGAATAGTAGAAGAAGCCGCCACCGTTACCGCACTGCGCAAAGACAAAGGAAACCTGCACATAAGCCTGCAATGCACCTTCACCGGCGAGCTGAAAATCGACCAGAGCATATCCCACAACGGCGTATGTCTCACCGTCGTCAGCATACAGGGCGACACCTACACCGTCACAGCCATACAGGAAACCCTCGACCGGTCAAACCTCAGCCTGCTGGAAACAGGCAGCAAAGTCAACCTCGAACGCAGTATGCCGATGAACGGCCGTCTCGACGGCCACATCGTACAGGGACACGTAGATCAGACCGCCGTCTGCACCGCCGTCACCGAAGCCGGCGGCAGCTGGTACTACACCTTTCAGTACACATTCGACAGAGAAATGGCCCGAAAAGGATACTTGACCGTTGACAAAGGCTCTGTCACCGTAAACGGCGTCAGCCTCACGGTCATAGATCCAACCGACAACACCTTCAAAGTAGCCATAATCCCCTACACCTACGAGCAAACCAACTTCCACCGGATAAAAGAAGGGACAGTCGTAAATCTCGAATTTGACATCATCGGAAAATACCTCAGCCGACTGGCAATGCTAAAACAATAATCAATGAACTTCCTCGAACTGGTATCCACCCGCCAGAGCGACCGCGCTTTTGACGCCACGCGTCCGGTGGAAAAAGAAAAAACAGACCGCATCATAGAAGCGGCACGCCTGGCACCCTCCGCCTGCAACGCGCAGCCGTGGCACCTCATCGTGGTAGACGACCCCGATCTGAAAGACAAAGTTGCCGCCGCCACCACCGCCCGCTCGCCGGGGATAAACCGCTTCACCCGGCAGGCGCCGCTGCATATCATACTCGTCGAAGAGAAAGTAAATATCACCTCCGGCCTGGGCGGATGGATGAAACGGAAAGACTACGCCCAAATGGATCTCGGAATCCTCGCCGCACACATCATCCTCGCGGCCCGTGCCGAAGGCCTCGGCTCCTGCATCCTCGGCTGGTTCGACGAACCCCGGATGCGTCAAATCCTGTCCATCCCCCCCACAAAGCGCGTCTGGCTCGACATCGCCATAGGCTACAGCACGCAGCCGCTGAGACCGAAAAAGCGGAAACCGCTTGCGGAAACAGTCACCCGTAACGGCTACAAAAACAGGAAGAAAAAGTAATTACAAAAAAATACAGCCAGTCGCGGGATAATCGTTTAGAAACATTAAACTTTGGGCTTTTTAACACGATGTTTATCCCGATTTTTGGAGACATCACAAAAATATGTCATCTTTGTACACGCTAAAACAATTACGAAACAAGGCGGCTACGGGCTGATTACATATCCGAAACAGATGATTATTAGGAAAAAACATTTCTCTTTACTGATCGCTTTCCTCACGATTACCACAATTATTTTTGCACAGCATGTAGGCTCCGACTCACCCTACAGCCGCTACGGTTACGGACTCCTGATGAATCCGGCGCCCGGCGTATCCGAAGCCATGGGCGGAATCGGCTACGGACTGCGAAGAGGTCAGCAGGTCAACTGGATCAATCCCGCCTCCTACTCAAAGCTCGACACGCTTACCCTTATATTCGACCTGGGTCTTTCCGGACACCTCGCCCGGATGAACGATAATACCGGCGCATCGCGAGACTTCTACAACGGAAACCTCGACTACGCCGCCATACACTTCCCCCTGCTGCGCAACGTCGGCGCCAGCGCCGGCCTTCTTCCCTATTCGAAGACAGGATACAACTTCGGCGCCACCCACACCCTCTCAAACCTCCAGTATAGGGAAACATACAGAGGCACGGGCGGCCTGACCCAGATATACGCCGGCATCGCCTGGGAACCCTTCAGAAATATTTCCGCAGGCGCCAATATCTCATACCTGTTCGGCAACTTTTCGCACAGCAGCGTCGTAATCCCCGCCGCCGGACTGGTGGGAGAAACCAGGCACAGCTACTTCCTCCGCAAACTGAAATACGATTTGGGCATACAGCTCACCTGGCCCATCGACAAAACCCGTTCGATCACCGTCGGCGCCGTCTATTCACCCAAAGTGAACTTCACGGCCAACGTGAACCCTTCCGAGATACTGTACGCCGGAGACCCCTATGAAAATCCCGGACTGCGCCCTTCCCAGGTACTCAGAACCGACACGCTGAGAAACGCCGTCTTTCAGCTGCCCCACACCCTCGGTGCCGGCATCACATACACCACCCGCCGCTTCCTGGTCGGGCTGGACGGAACATTCCAGAAGTGGAAACACATGAACTATCCGGGGATACTGGACAACCTCTCCCCCGCAGACAGATTTAACAACGTCCTGCGCATCAATACCGGCATGGAATACATAATTGATCCGATGGGACAGAATTTTTTTCACCGCGTACGTTTCAGAGGGGGATTCTCCTGCGCCAACTCCTACACCAACTTCAGCGTGAACGATCCGCTGACCGGCGAGAAAACCGCTATCGGCAGCTTCAGAGAATACGGCTTTAATATAGGATTGGGATTACCCTTCAAAGATTACATATCGGGACATACCTCACTGCTCAATATCGGCTTCGGCTATACGCGGCAGCAGCCCGACACCGACCGCATGATCCGGCAGGACATGTTCAAAATCTCCGTGAATATGAATATAAACGAACTCTGGTTCTTTAAGCGACAGTTCAACTGATTGTCTTTGCAGAAAAAATATGAATATAAACGGGAGACAAATGTTTAAACTATTCCCCTGGCATTTTGTCCAAAGCCGGAACAGTCGTTTTCGTCAAAATGAACTGAAAAACAATTTATAAATATCGAGAAAGTATGAATACGAAAAAGTTATTATTATCAGGTCTGGCAGCTATTGCGGTAGTAGTTGCCGCTTCCGCGCAAAAAACGGAATATGATCCCGTAAAGGCCCCTTACGGCCACGGAGAAGACAGTGTGAAATGCCGCCTGAATTTGAGCCTCATGCAAACGTCAGCCAAAGCCGAAGACTATAACGGAGCGCTGAATCCCTGGCTGCTTGTCTATGAGAACTGTCCCGCCTCAAGTAAAAACATCTACATTTACGGCCCCCGTATCTTCAAGGCATTTTACACCTCCGAAACGGATGCAGCCAAGAAAAAGGAATATCTCGACAAAGTGATGGAGATATACGATTCGCGCATCAAATACTACTCGAAGGATGACGCCAGGGGGATGATACTGGCCTACAAAGCCTACGACTATATCGAATTGATGGGCGAACGAGCCGATCAGTCGGTCGTCTACGGAATGTTGAACGAGGCCATCGAAGATATGAAGGACCAGATGAATCCGCTCGACGCCTATTCCTATTTCATGGTCGCCTCCCTGAGCGAATATCTGAGCGATAACTCGAAAAAAGACCGCTACATCTCCGACTATTTCAGAGTGATGGGCTATGTCGACCGGGCAATCGCCGCCTTCCGTTCCGCGAACGACGAAACCAGCGCCGACTATCTGAGTCAGGTAAAAGACGGCATCGTCAAAGGATTTGTCAATAGCGGCGCCGGCGACTGCAAGACGCTTACCGAATATTATGCCGACAAGGTAGAACCTAATAAGGAAGACAAAGGATTCTTGAACGACATGCTGGACGCTATGGGTTCGGTAGGCTGTTCGGAAACCGATCTTTATTTCACCGCCGCCGAATACCTCTACGCACTCGAACCCTCGGCGGGAGCCGCCCTCGGACTGGCCAACAAGAGTCTCCGCGACAGGGATTACGATACGGCAGTGAAGTATTATGGAGACGCCGCCCAAATGGAGACGGACAAGAATAAGGCCTCCGACTATATGATGCAGCTTGCTGGAATCTTCTCCAACCAGCGCAATTTCGCACGGGCCAGGCAGGCCGCTTACGACGCCCTGGAATATAACCCGAGCAACGGAGAAGCCTATATCCTGATCGCACAGCTTTACGCCAGTTCGGCAGCCAACATCTTTCCCGAACCGGAAAAGGCAGGACTCGTCTACCTCGCAGCCGTAGATAAGCTGCAGAAGGCAAGATCGGTTGATCCCGGCGTGGTCGACAAGGCAAACAATCTTATCAACCGTTATTCGGCAGCCTTCATGGATACGGAAACAGCCTTTATGATGGGCATCAAAGCCGGCGAATCGGTCTTTATTCCCGGCTGGATCGGAGAAACAACCACCGTCCGGTTGAGATAATCCGGACCATCTGATGAGATTGGATTACATGCAGGGAAACCATCGTTACGCAATAAAATCTTTAAAGTACATAACAATCACTGTCTTTTCAGTGGTTGTTATGTTGCTTTTTTCCTGTAAGGACAAAGGCGATAACCTGATAGAGATGACCTACGATCCGGATTCGGTGCCCACCATGATCACCACATCCGTCTCGCAGCTAATATCGGATTCGGGCATTACCCGCTATAAACTGGAAGCCGACTTGTGGCTGGTTTTCGACAAAGCCAAAGAACCATACTCCTTCTTTCCCGACGGGCTGTATCTGGAACGCTTCACCCCCGACTTTGAAATTGAAGCGACCGTCAAAGCCGATACGGCATGGTATTACAACGCGAAAGACATGTGGAAATTAAAGCAGAATGTCCATGTGGAAAATATGGAAGGCGAGCAGTTCGACAGCGAAGAGCTTTTCTGGGATCAGAAGAACGAAAGAGTTTTCTCCGAAACCTATATCGAAATCAAGAGCGGCGCCACGGAATTGAAAGGCTACGGGTTTGAATCGAATCAGACGATGACCGATTACCGTATCTTCAGGCCACACGACGGGAAGCTGCCTTTCACCGAAGCCGTGTCCGATTCCGTTCGGCAGGATCCCGAGGAACCGGACGACGCAGAGAGTCTGATATTCGATGACGAAACGAAAATAAATGAGGATTAGGCGCGGTATCCCTTCCACCGCGACAGATCCCCGACCGTACGGAAAAGGAATGACGGCTGCAGCAGAATGGAGCACTGATTACGCGAACAGGTTGGCCGGTACTTTTCCCCGGGAAAAATAACGCTGTCTGCGTTATTTTTGTTAACTTCGTGCCCTTATTTAAGTTATAAGAGTTTATACATTCCAAGTGTAATATAAAAGACAGTTAGATGGCTACTTTACAAAAAATTAGAGATAAAGGTACACTCCTCGTCATTGTGATTGGCGTGGCGTTGCTTGCCTTTGTGTTAGGGGATTTGCTTACGTCCGGTTCCACATTGCTGGGAAGAACGCAGGACAAGGCGTTCGTCGTGAACCGCGAGGTAATCTCAACCGGTCAGTACGCCGGTAAAATTACCGAATTCGAAGAGTTCCAGAAAATGGTGAGCAGACAGTCCGCACTCGATGAAAATATGTCGTCACAGATACGCGAAGCCGTGTATCAGCAGATGGTTCGCGAGCGACTGTTCGGCCATCAGGCGGAGAAACTCGGCCTCACCGTGACCAAAGCGGAACTGAATGACCTGGTACACGGACAATTTATTTCGCCGGTGTTGCAGCAGCTTCCCTTTTTCCTTGATCCGCAAACGGGTATGTTTGACCGGAATGCGCTGGTGGAATTTATCAATACCGTCAACATGCCAAGTACCAATCCCCGGGAACAGGCGATGGTGAATCAGTACAAAAGCTTGTGGCTGTTCATCGAAGAGATGATCAGGATGCAGCGGTTGGAGGAAAAATATACGTCCCTTTTGTCCGAGGCCGTCATGGTGAATGATGTGGAGGCAAAGACGGCTTTTGACCTTTCGCAGCAAAATGCCGTCATTGAGTATGCGATGAAGAGCTATTTTACCGTCCCCGATTCCGTGGCGAATGTGACCGACGAGGAGATAAAGGCGTTCTATAACCGGCACAGGGAATCCTACAGGCTGGAAGCGCCTCTCGTGAAGCTTTCCTATTTTACCAAAAGCGTCGTTCCCAGCGAAGAGGACTACGCCGAGGTGGAAGCGGAATCGCGCAAAGCCTTTGACGAACTGGCTCGCGCTGTCAATCCGGCTGTGGTTGTGGCCGATTATTCGCAGACTCCCTATCGTGACGTGTTTGTGAGCGAGTATATGCTGACTCCCGAACAGGTGGAGTTTGTCCGTCTGGCGGACGTCAACGGGATGTATGGCCCTGAACGTGAGGGTGACGCATTTCAGATTTACAAGCTGATTGATAAGATCGTGGCGCCCGATTCCGTGCATGTCCGGATGATGGCTGTACCTGATGCCGCGGTCGGACAGGATTCCGTCGTCACTCACCTTGTGGACAGTATCTACGGGGTCATAACCGGCGGCACTCCTTTCGCCGAGGTGGCCAACAGTCTCAATCCGAACTCCAACGGCGGTGATATGGGATGGGCTAGGGAAATTGATCTTGTGGCGTTCGGTTCGGATCTGGTGAAGGCGGCGTTTAACACTCCCGTGGGACAGCCGGTGAAATTGACCATTCCCGGACAGCAGCTCATCCTTCAGGTGGAGGAGAGGACGAGTCCGGTCAACAAATACAAGCTGGCCATTATCGACATGCCGGTATTGCCGAGCGAAAAGACGTCGAACAATATAGATAATGAACTGAACCAGTTCGTCTCCTCTTCCGACGTGGGACGAAAGTTCAACGAGCTGGCTTCCGAAAAAGGCTACATGGTGATGCCCAATATTACCGTATCGGCAAACGATTTTACGCTGGCGCAGATACCGAGTTCGCGTCAGGTGGTCACCTGGGCTGCCAATGAAAAGAAGATGGGGACGGTGAAGAAGTTCGATCTCACCAACCTGCGCGTCATTGCAAGGGTGGAAAGGGTGATACCGTCAGGGACGACGCCCCTGTCGGAAGTCTCGTCCGGAATCCGTATCCAGCTGGTCAACGAGAAGAAGGCCGGGATAATGATCGATGATCTGAAGGCGAAAAACCTGACTTCGCTCGATGCTTGTGCCGCGGCGATGAACAGCCGCGTCGATACCGTCCGTTTCGTGAGCTTCACCACGCAGAATATCACGGGACTGGGATCGGAACCGGTATTGAATGCCGTTTCCGCATTTGCCCCGTTCAACAAAATGATGGGGCCGGTGAAGGGTAACATGGGGGTATATGTGGCTTCCGTTGTCGGCCGTACGGAGGAAAGCGGCGAGTATGACGCGGAGGTGCAGAAAAGCCGGATCCTGAGCGGTTATACCTATCGTTTGCAGTCGCAGTCGGTGGAGGTACTGAAAAGTAAGCTGGGCGTGGAGGACTATCGTTTCAGATTCTTCTGACGACTCTGTCCCGGAACGGGATTAACAGTGTCTCTGAGTACCTAAAGGAAGAGGCGGCTTCGCAGTGAGGCCGCCTCTTTCCGTATTTCCGTAACTGTAAAACGTCCCTCGGGTACTCCGGCAGGCTTCCGGGAAATGAAAAAACAGGGGGAGACATTTTCCGCCTCCCCCTGCTGTACCGGTGATATAAAAGGGCCGTGTTATCGTTATGACTCTTCCGTTCCGTTCAGTTCCAGCTGCAAGGTTTTGCCCGGCTGGTCGCACACAGTTGTCGGGCCGAAGTACTGGATCGGGCCGGGATATATATAGTCCGTTTCGGCAGCCCATGCGTCGCGCCGGTCTTCGAAATACCTGAAAGGTGCACCGTCCAGTTCCACCAGCGCTTTCCGAATGACCGGCTTCAGTTCTCCGTGACGCCGTTCCAGGTTCATCATCATCGTGATGGGCACGCCGCCGGCAATCCATTCCCGGGCCGGTGCGGTGGTGTTGCGTATGGATGACATGTATCCGGTTTTGCCTGCCGCAATCAGCATGGAGGCCGTGTAGCCAAGCGAATAGCAGTAATCGGCGTCGTAGTTTGACGGTGCGGCGCAGCGACCTTCGTATCCGAAGAAATGGGTTATGCTTGAGAATTTGCCTTTGTAACGACCTTCCTTCGCCCATGCGTCGAGTCGGTTTCTGACCATCTCGGCGAGCAGTTTTTCGGTTTCGATAAGGGAGACTTGCACGTTGCCGTGAGGATCGCGGTCGAGCGTGAGCTGACGGGCTACCGTTTCGGGAAGGCTGGCATAGATCGCCGAATTTTTGGGCGACAGTTTGCCGATGATGTAGTCGCGCTTCCCGGAGCGGCGTACCAGGTCAAATTCCTCCTGATTGTGTGCAAGAAATTCGTTCAGTTCCGAGATCAGTTTCCGCATCGCCGGAATGAATTCGATCAGCCCTTCGGGGATGATCACCGTGCCGAAGTTCAGACCCTTTTCGGCCCGATGGGTGATTACGCCGGCGATGTAGTCGATGATGTCGTCGAGCGACTGTTCGCGGGCGGCCACCTCTTCCGATATGATGCAGATGTTGGGATGCGTCTGCAGGGCACATTCCAGCGCGATGTGCGACGCCGAACGGCCCATCACTTTGATGAAGTGCCAGTATTTGCGTGCCGAATTGCAGTCGCGCTGGATATTCCCGATCAGTTCCGAATAGACCTTGCAGGCTGTGTCGAAACCGAATGAGGTTTCGATCTGCTCATTCTTCAGGTCGCCGTCGATGGTCTTGGGGCAGCCGATCACCTGCACGCCCGCATTGATCGACGCGTAATATTCGGCCAGTACGCAGGCGTTGGTGTTGGAGTCGTCGCCCCCGATGATCACCAGTGCGCTGATGTCCAGTTTTTTCAGAATTTCGAGTCCCCTGTCAAACTGTTCCTGTGTTTCTAACTTTGTGCGTCCGGAGCCGATGATGTCAAATCCGCCGGTATTGCGGTACTCGTCGATGATGTCAGCCGTAAGCTCCTTGTATGTGTGCTTGACGAGTCCGTCGGGGCCCAGGATGAATCCGTACAGCTTACTGTCGCCGTGCAGCCTTTTGATTCCGTCGAATATCCCCGCAATCACGTTATGTCCACCCGGCGCCTGTCCCCCCGAAAGGATTACGCCCACGTTCACGGGATCCGGCAGACCGGTTTCACCCGCGGCTTGCCTGAACCGGACGACCGGCATCCCGTAAGTATTGGGGAAGAGTTCTCTTATCTCTTCCTGATTGAGAACCGATTCTGTAGCGGCTCCTTCCACAATCTCCGCATTGCCCCTCAAAGCTTCGGGCATTTTGGGCACATAGCTTGCCCGTGCAATCTGTAAAGCGCTTCTTGTCATTGGAATGATTTTTTTTAGTGATAATCCGTATATGTTTTTTTCCGGATGGTGCTTCCGACGTCCCGGCCGGGCTGAACGGGCGGAGGACAACTCCGCACGGATCCGCCGCAGCGGGGAGGTGACCGGCAGGCGTCGATGAAGCCGAGGCCAAAAGTACTATTTTTTCGTGAAATACAGAACAGGCTGCTGTTTATTAATTGAGAATGGAAAGTGGAAAATTGAAAGTGGCGCGTTGCGTTGCAACGCTGAAAAAGTTGAGAAGTTGAGAAGTTCAGACAGCATTAGATTTCTCCACTTCGCTGACGCGACGGTCGAAGTGACGGTACTGTTATCCCATCAACACATTATCACTTCTAAACTTCTTCAGCATTACGTGAAACGGGCAATGAAAAAGATAGAAATGGTAGAACGCTAAAAATAAGAGGTTCCCATGAACCTTTCGGGAGCTCCCATGAACCTTTCGGGAGCTCCCATGAGCTTTTCGGGAGCTCCCATGAGCTTTTCGGGAGCTCCCATGAACCTTTCGGGAACCCCCATGAACCTTTCGGGAGCTCCCATGAACCTTTCGGGAGCTCCCATGAACTTTCCGGGAGCTCCCATGAACCTTTCGGGAACCGCCATAAACTCTCCCGGCAGTGATAATGGGAGGTGGAGCATGATCTTTTTTGTATTTGAAAACAAAGATAATTCGGAGTGAAAAAAAACAGCAATGTATAATCTGTCAACTCTTTTAGGACGTGACATAATGACGTGCGCAGCACGAACGGCGACCAAAAAGAAAAGAGGCCGCCTCAAAATGAGACAGCCTCGTTTTCCTGAAACACTATTGCATATTCTTATGCGTTCGCGCTATTGAACCGTATAATAGTTGCCCTCCTTTGCCCAAAACAAGCTGTTGTAGTAAGTATCCTCTCCCTTCACCGTTTCCCAGTTCACCGTATTACCCGTTTTTTCGTTATCCGGATACATCAAACGGTAAGGAGGTCTTTTGGCATCCGGAGAACCGCCATCCTCCAGAAAAGTCAGTTCGGGATAGCCCGTTCTCCGCAATTCGGCCCAGGCCTGCCTCATGTCGATAAGAGCAGTATTCAGCCACTTCTGTTCGAGTATGACTTTTTGTCTCTTGGAGCTCTCATTCCATAATTTTTGGGCATACGCTTCTATAACAGCCGCAACGGGAGCGGGATATTTAGGAGTCTCGTCGGAAACGTTATGCAACCAGAAATAATAGTTGAAAGATTCGGCTACACCTTTTTTGAAAGCCTCTTCCGCAGTGCTCCCCGTCGCCCAGCCTTCCTGAAAAGCTTCCGCTTTGGCAAACCATGTTTCTGCAGCCGTGAAGATGATGCCCGGAAAATTAACGTTGCGGGCAAAAGTTACGCGGCTCGGACGGGAATATTGAACGCCGCTGGGATGGGCCCAATCGGTTTCGTGCGTACCGATAGCCCCCTTCGGATCAACGCCTACGTACAATCCTTGTCTGGGCCCATTGGCAACCGGCTCTACCAGAATCAGAGTGCGCGGATCGGAATTTTCCGTAATGCCTCCGTTCTCTATGCCTAAGAGATCTATCATCGCTTTTGAGGCTCTTACGAAACTGCCTTCTGATTCGCCGTCTTCAAAACAGCCGCGCACGCCGCCCCACGGATTGCCCATATCATTTTTGAAAGCGTCGTTGTCGGCGTCGATTTTAATTACATCCCCTAATGTTTCGACCAGCGGATATTTGGCAGGATTTGAAAGCATTGTGCTTAATATCCCCCTGCCTTTTCCCGTCAATTCGCCCTGCGAAGATACACGCAAGGCCATACGCAAACGGAGCGAATTGGCAAATTTTTGCCATTTCTGCAAATCGCCTTTGTTGATGTAATCCTGCCCGGGAAGTATACTGGCTGTGAGCGCAGGCAACCCCTTAGTGATCAAATCGGCGAGACGGGTGTTTATTTCGTCCAAACCGTCGAGCATCTCCGTATAAATGGCGGTAGCCTCGTCATATTTCGGGAAAGCGTTGCCCATATCCAGCGTGTTGGGCAGAAATCCGGCCTCGGAGTAGGGTACTGCGCCCCACATATCCACCACCTCTTCCAGCTGATGATAGATAAAAACTCTCGCAAGCAGCTCATATACTTCATTCACCGTTTTATCTTCGTCGGACAAAAGGCTATATTTTTCCTGCAATACCCTGTATTGAGTCAAAGTAGCATAAAACTCCTGCCAGCGATTCTGGGCATAACTTCTTGTACCTGCATACCGTCCGTTCGGGGAATTCCGGTACCCCATCGTCTGGGCGAGCGTACCGATTTGGGTTTTATCGAAAATGTATCTCCAGTAAATTTCGCCCATAGTCTGTTTTCTGGCCGACCAGAAGACGCCTGTCATTAATTTCTCGCAGGACACTTCGGCTGTTTGCGACGGATCGGGATAGTATTTTTCAAACAGATCACTGTCGCAACCGGCAAAAGCCGTCAAAACAGCCATTATCACGCAATAATATATATTTTTCATACATGCTTGTTTTTAATGAATTAAAAATTGGCTCTGAGGGAAACTCCAACAGAACGTGTCGATACGGTGGATCCTCCGATGCTCGTCTGTCCTATCCAGTTGGTAGCATCCGTCGCCTCGGCGTCAAAAATCGGCAGATTCTTGTACAAGTAGAATAAGTTACGTCCGAAAACGGAAACCGTCAGGTTGTTGCAGAAAAACTTCCGTGTCAGCCTGCGTGGAAGCGTATAGCTGAGAGAAACCTCCCGCACCTTCCAGTAAGTGTTTTCAAACAGAGACTTGTGATACAGCGTGCCGTCGCTTGCACCCCAGTTATACGTCACCGTGTAATAGTAGTCGGAAGCTACCGGGTTGAAACCGTACTTTTCGGCATTTTCGGCATTGTTTTCAACGTATTGCGGATTGGCGTCAGTTCCAACGTTTTTCACACCGTTCAGAAACATACCGTTATCATACACCTTCTCGTAAGGTGTTGCTGGTTTTATTACTTCACCATCTTTTTCTGTTGCGGCGCTTGTGACAGTTGTCGTATAAGTTAACCCTCCGTGGGCCGCGTCGCGGAAAGGCAGAGATTCCACCAGGCTTCCGCGTCCCATCAGATATTGATAAGGTACATTAAGCACCATGCCGCCAATACGGAAATCCGTCATTACGCCAAGGGCGAAATTCTTATACGTGAAAGTCGTCCCCAGTCCTCCGATCCATTTCGGCATGGCGTTACCCACTTTTTTCTGCGCATCATAATCGCCCAAATACAAACCATCGTCGGCAATTACGTCGCGCATTACGCCGTTTACTTCCACCTGTTTCGGAAGATAGGTATAGAAATCCCCCATAGATTCGCCGACTTTCGACACAACCAGTACGGCGCCGTCAACATTAGAATGTTCAAGCTGGGGAACGCCGTCCATCAGTCTTTTCACGGTATTGCGGTTCCAGGAAGCATTGAAAACCAGATCCCACGAAAAATCCTTTGTTTGAACAGGCGTACCGTAAACCGACACTTCAAAACCCTTATTCTCCAGATCTCCGACATTCAGATAGATACTGCTTGCTCCCGCAGAGAAAGGAAGCGTTGCAGGAATAATTTGGTCTTTGACCAATGCGGAATAGTAAGTCAGGTCGATTCCCAGGCGGTTGCCGAAGAATTTGTTTTCCAGACCGACTTCCCATTCATATTTGGTTTCAGGTTTGATAGTATTGTTTCCCAAACTCTCTTTGGTAATGCTGTAGGTATAGGTAGACGCCAGCGCCTGCGTATAAGATTCGTTGTACTTATATACATCGGGAGCGTTGCCGGTGATACCGTAAGACGCCCTTATCTTGCCGAAATCGTACCATTTGGGCAATGCCGCACCCAGCGCGTCGGTAAAAAGGAAACTTGTGCTGACGGAGGGATAGGTGAATTTATTCAACCCCGGGGCGATGTTCGAAAGCCGCTCGCTGCGGAGAGTAGCATCCAGGTAGAGGTAGTTGTTGAAAGACAGGCCGGCTGTGGCAAAGAAAGCGTCTCGCAAAAACTCTTCTTCGTCCATGGAAGCGTCCGCCTTGTTTTTGCTTGCCGCCAAATTGAACCAGTTTTCCACCGAAAGGCCGCCGTTGGTAGCCGCTTGCGAATAGGTCATTTTCTCCAGACGCCCCTGCCAGCCGGCATTGGCCGTCACCCCGAACTGTTCGGTCAAATTTTTGATATAAGACAGCATGATGTCGCCGTAATAGATTTCATACCTGTAGTTTCGCAACGAAAAGTACCCCGAAGTGCCGTAAATCAGAGGACGCTCAGAGTGTTCATTACGTTCTATTTCATTAGATGTGAAATCGGTTGCAATCTTTCCTTTCAGCGTCAGCCCGTCAGCGATTTTCCACGAAGGGCTTAAGCTTGCCAGCAAACGATTGTTGGTTTCATACTGTTCTTTTCCCAATACGTTCCATAAGTATTCGCCACCCAAACCGTCCATGAATGCAGGCTTATAAGCGTAAGCTTCATTGGGAGTCAGCGTTTCGGTGTCAGGAGAATTCACCACGTTCCTGTAACCGAGGGAAGTAATATAAGTATCCCTAAACAGCTTAAGGTCGTCGAAAACGCTGAACATGCCGCTGAAATTGTTCGTAACACGGCTAATGCGATACGGTCTGTTTTGAACTTTTTCCCGCATGTAGGTTGCCGTATAATCCAAACCCAGACTCTTTGTGAAATTCATATTCCCCGACAAGTTGAAGTTGTTTTTTCCGTAACGGGAATTATACTGGTTGGGAATATTGTTCACATGCGTATAAGAGAAACGGGTTGAAGAATTTTCTCCGCCATGCGCAATGCTCAAATTATAGCTCTGATTCCAGGCAGTACGGAAAATATCCGTCCAGGGATTGTCTGAAATCGGGTTGTAGGGGCGCATTTTTCCGTCCCAGTAGAGTACATCGCTTCCATCGTATCTCGGTCCGTAATATTGCGTCGTATTTTGAACGCTCTTATACGTTTTTCCATTCCATTCCCTTTCGATGAAACCGTCAGTCCGGATACGGAAGTCCGTCGCCCCATTGTCCGTATAACTGCCCGGCCCGAAAATCGTTTGAAATTTAGGCATATAAGCCACCATATCGGCAGAAAGGCTGGTATTAAAGCTGATCTGATACCCGCTGCCTCGACCGGCCGTTTTCGTGGTGATCATCATAACGCCATTATTGGCTTCCGACCCGTACAAAGCCGTCGCCGCAGCGCCCTTCAATATCGAAATAGTCTCTATATCCTCCGGATTAATATCTACCAAACCGTTCGCATTGATACGCTGATCTTCCCAGTAACCATCCTGATTGGCATTACCGTTTCGGATAGGCATACCATCCAGAATTACCAGGGGAAGATTGTTTCCGGTAATAGAGTGCAGACCGCGAATATTTACCGCAACAGCAGTTCCGGCTCCCCCCGGCGCCTGTTGAATCTGAACGCCGGCAGCCTTTCCGTAGAGCGCCGAACCTAAATTAGGCGCAGCCACCTTTATCAATTCGTCCGCCTTAACGGTAGATACCGCATACCCCAGCGATTTGGCTTCTCTTGGAATATTCAAAGCCGTCACCACCACTTCTTCCAGCAGTTCCGCATCAGCCGCCATCACAACGTTAACGGCTGATCTTCCGTTCACTGCCACAGTCTGCGCCGTCAATCCCACGTAGCTGAACTGCAGCGTCGCATTTCCCGGAACATTACTTAATGAGTAATTTCCGTCTATATCGGTAACCGTACCGTGCGATGCATTACCCTGCACCACAACCGTTGCTCCGATCACAGGTTCACCGTTTGCATCGGTAACTTTACCGTTTATGGTAATGTTCTGAGCAAACAAACCGACGGAGACTGCCCACATACAGGCGAACAGTACTCCTTTCCATTTAAATGACTTGCTTTTGCCTTTCATTTTCTTTAATTTTAGAATTAGTAAATCACGTGTGTTTAGTTTTAATTACAGAATCCATTCCCTTTCCGAAACGATTCCTGTCTTTAAGAAATATGCAATAAATTTCGATAGATCACCGGTCGGTCGGGTTATTCCCTGATTTTCATCCGTTCGGTCTTATGCCGGCCGCCGGTGGAAGTATCACTGAACATGGAGACCACCTTCTTTGGTTTCAATGTCAGACAGCAAAGATATACGATTAATTTCAAATATTCGTTATCCGAAACCTCTTTTTTTTTGTTATTTGTTGCATTTTTTTTGACGGAAACCGGCGGTGCTTTGCTTTTTGATAAATATTCACGGTTTGTATTGTGAAATTACAGCAGTTTTTTAGGTATTTACGCCGTTGTTCGTGTTTCGCATGTTATTCCTCCGCTCGTCGGGGCGGGTGCTCCCGCCCCTTGCCGCTCAGGCGTTCCCCGAGCTGGTTTTCTCCACTTCTCCACTTCTTAAAAAAACATTTTCAACTCTCAACTGTCAACTGTCCATTAATGAAGCTCCCGCCCCTTGCCGCTCGGCGTTCCCCTAACCGGTTTTCTCCGCTTCTTCACCTCTTTACTTCTTTACTTCTGCCTGCATTTTCAACTTTCAACTCTCCATTTTCCACTGATAAGGTGATTACCGGGAACTCTAAAGTAGTTACCGGAAACTTTAAAGTAATTACCCGGAAC
>JAIRSV010000010.1 GCA_031255275.1 Proteiniphilum sp. | reverse complement strand
ATACACTTGCGAACACGCTTGTTTAACCATATAAATTTGTATTTTTGAGGCTTTTTAATAGCTTGCACGCAAGTGCGCGCTGCTCATGCAGGGCGCACACATACCGTCGCTACGCGACGGCCATATATATAATGACAGGGCAAGGCCATGCCTTGCCCTGTTTTCTTTATCGTTCGTCGGGGCGGGTGCTCCCGCCCCTTGCCACTCGGGCGTTCCCCGAGCTGGTTTTCTCTACTTCTTACATTTTCAACTCTCAACTTTCCACTTTCCATTAATGAAGCCCCTTGCCACTCGGGCGCTCCCCGAGCTGGTTTTCTCCACTTCTTTACTTCATCACTTCATCACTTCAGAATGTGAATGGATAACGGATATGACCACTCCTCTCCGTTGACTGCCTTGATCACGGCTATCACGATAAACACAATCATGATGACTCCGACGGCGGGCAACAGAACCACTCCGATACATGTGACGCATAACGTAAACGCATAGAACAGATAACTCAGCTCAAAATTCAGTATATTCTTCCCCGCCTCATCCACAAGCCGGCTCCGCTCCCTGAACAGAAGCCACATGACCAGTGGAACGATGAACGATGAAAGAAGCTGGGAGGCATGCATGAGCGCTACAAACGACCTTTCATCAATCCCCAGATTCCACGCTGTCGAACTGCCGACATTCCGCGAAGCCAGGATACGCGCCCGTTCATACTCATACTCTTCCTGCGAAATGACTCCTTCGTCCAGAAGCCTTTTCAAACTCTCCAAATCCTCATAAATATTCATATCCGGTTATAATTGAAATTAAAGCCTTATACGCGTGAAGGGCATTGCTTCGGACTCACCGCCCCTGCCACATTTCACCGTTACGGCCATGAAGGCGCAATATTACAAAATATTTGCGACAGCACCAATCGGAAATAACCCGACAGGTAATAAAACCCCTCCGCCCACACCCTCCGCCCCGCCCGCCCCTCGGGGAGACAGCCCGGGCGCCTCCCCCCGCCGGACTCACCCCGATTTATCCCGCGCAGGTATCGCCGGTTTCGGTTTTTTTCCTAATTTTGTGCCCCGGTATCATACAATATCAACACTGCAAAATAATGTACACACTATGTATAAGAACAGGCCGGTGCGATTGATCCTCGAAAACGGAATGATTTTTCACGGACAGTCTTTTGGCGCCGAAAAGGCAACATCAGGAGAAGTAGTTTTCAGCACGGCAATGGTCGGCTATCCCGAAAGCTTGACAGACCCCTCCTACGAGGGACAGATTCTAACACTCACATACCCCATCATCGGAAATTACGGCGTTCCCGCATACAGCGAAACAGACGGAATTTCCGATTTTTTTGAATCCTCCCACATCCATGCAAAAGGTCTCATCGTGCAGGACCGCTCCGACGAATACTCTCACTGGAACGGGAAGAAGAGCCTGAACGACTGGCTCAGAGAAGAAGGCATCCCCGCCGTCAGCGGGATAGACACCCGCATGCTCACGAAGATACTCCGCGAAAAAGGCGCCATGTTAGGGAAGATAGTCAGCGACGAAGAAGATGAGGCAGACTTCTACGACCCCGAAACCGAAAACCTGGTAGCCCGGGCAAGCTGCCGCGAGGTGATGGAATACGGACCGCGGGGAGCCAAAAAAGTAGTACTGGTTGACTGCGGCGCGAAGCTGAATATCGTGCGGGAACTGGTCAGACAACAAATCCACCTCATCCGCGTACCCTGGGATTACGACTTCAACGAAATCGATTACGACGGACTCATGATCTCCAATGGCCCCGGAAACCCCGATCACTGCACCCTCACCGTCGCCCGCCTCCGCGAAGCGATGAAGAAGGAGAAACCCATCTTCGGGATCTGCATGGGGAATCAGCTCCTGGCAAAAGCCGCCGGCGCAGAAATATACAAACTCAAATACGGCCACCGGAGCCACAACCAGCCGGTACGAATGGTCGGGAGCAACCGCTGCTTCGTCACCTCCCAAAACCACGGCTACGCAGTAGACGAATCACGGCTGGGCGCCGGCTGGGAACCCTGGTTCCTGAATATGAACGACGGTACCAACGAAGGAATCCGGCATAAAACCAAACCCTTCTGTTCGGTACAGTTCCACCCCGAAGCAGCGGGAGGACCAACCGATACCCGCTTTTTCTTCGGAGAATTTGTAAAAATGCTTTGATAATTTTTTGACTATGTATACCAGTAACTCATTCCTCCGGGACGCAACACCGTCAGCCGGAGAAAGCCCGATCACAGTAAAAAAAGCGCTCATCCTCGGCTCCGGCGCACTCAAGATAGGCGAGGCGGGCGAATTTGACTATTCCGGATCCCAAGCCCTCAAAGCACTGCGGGAAGAGGGCGTAGAAACCATCCTGATCAACCCCAATATCGCCACGGTACAGACCTCGGACGGATCAGCCGACAAAATCTACTTTCTCCCCGTAACACCATACTTCGTAGAGAAAGTCATCGAAAAGGAACGCCCCGACGGCATACTGCTCGCCTTCGGCGGACAGACAGCCCTCAACTGCGGCGTACAGCTGTTTACGGACGGCACGCTCGAAAAACATAACGTCGCCGTACTGGGAACACCCGTACAGTCGATCATGGATACCGAAGACCGCGACCTGTTTGTGAAAAAGCTCGATCAAATCAGCGTAAAAACAATCGGGAGCCACGCCGTCTCCACAGCCGACGACGCCCTGCGCGCGGCAGACCGGCTGGGTTACCCCGTCATCGTACGCGCCGCATACGCCCTCGGCGGACTGGGTTCCGGATTCTGCAACGACGAACGCGAACTGAAAGCGCTGACCTCAAAAGCATTCAACCACTCGGGACAGCTCCTGATCGAGAAATCCCTCAAAGGATGGAAGGAAGTTGAATATGAGGTAGTACGCGACCGCTACGACAACTGCATCACCGTCTGCAATATGGAAAACTTCGACCCGCTCGGCATCCACACCGGCGAAAGCATCGTCGTAGCACCCTCGCAGACACTGACCAATTCAGAATACCACAAGCTGCGGGAACTCTCCATCAAAATCGTCCGCCATATCGGCATAGTAGGAGAGTGCAACGTACAGTATGCCCTCGACCCCGCCTCCGAAGACTATCGCGTAATCGAAGTCAACGCCCGCCTGAGCCGCTCGTCCGCGCTGGCATCCAAAGCCACCGGCTATCCGCTGGCATTCGTAGCGGCAAAGCTCGCGCTGGGCTACGGACTCTTCGACCTGAAAAACTCCGTGACACGATCCACCAGCGCCTTTTTCGAGCCGGCATTAGACTATATCGTCGTAAAAATCCCCCGCTGGGATCTGGGAAAATTCAGCGGCGTCTCCAAAGAAATCGGCTCATCCATGAAATCCGTCGGAGAAATCATGGCCATCGGGCGCACCTTTGAAGAAGCCATACAAAAAGGCCTTCGCATGACCGGCCTGGGGATGCACGGCTTTGTGGAAAACAGAGAACTGAAGATCGACGACATCGACAAAGCCCTCAGGGAACCGACCGACCAGCGCATCTTCGTCATCAGCAAAGCACTCAGGAAAGGATACAGCATCGACCGGATACACGATCTGACAAAAATAGACCGCTGGTTTCTGCAGAAACTGTTCCGAATTGTGAAGACAGCAGCACTTCTGGAAAATTATCCGGAAGACACCATCGACTTGCAGAACGAGCACAATCCCGGATTCGACGACTTGCTGAAAACCGCCAAACAGCAAGGCTTTTCCGATTTTCAGATAGCGCGCGCCATCCGCCGGGAAAAGATAAACGAAGAAGAAGATTCCCTCCGCGTGCGCGCATACAGAAAAAAGCAAGGCATTCAACCATTCGTCAAACAGATAGATACGCTCGCCGCAGAATATCCCGCCCTCACCAACTACCTCTATCTCACCTATAACGGATCAGAAAACGACGTCCGCTACCTGGGCGACCGCCGCTCAGTCATCGTATTAGGGTCAGGCGCCTATCGCATCGGCTCGTCGGTAGAGTTCGACTGGTGCTCGGTAAACGCACTGAACACCGTTCGCAAAGAAGGATACCGCTCAGTAATGATCAACTACAATCCCGAAACAGTCTCAACCGACTACGATATGTGCGACCGGCTCTACTTCGACGAACTCTCCTACGAACGCGTGATGGACATCATAGAACTGGAAGATCCGCACGGAGTCATCCTCTCCGTAGGCGGACAAATCCCCAATAACCTGGCCGTAAGGCTCGATCAGGCAGGCGTACGCATCCTGGGCACGGGAGCGCGAAGCATAGACAATGCCGAAGACCGGCACAAATTCTCCTCCATGCTCGACCGCCTCGGCATCGACCAGCCGCGCTGGAAAGAGCTTACCACCCTCGACGACATCCATCGGTTTGCCGGCGAAGCCGGATTCCCCCTGCTCGTGCGCCCCTCCTACGTCCTTTCGGGAGCCGCCATGAACGTCTGCTCCAACGAAAAGGAACTGGAACATTTCCTCACGCTGGCGACCGAAGTGTCGGCCAAGTATCCGGTAGTGGTATCGGAGTTTGTAGAGAATGCCAAGGAGATAGAGATGGATGCCGTGGCGCGGAACGGCGAACTGATTGTTTACGCCATTTCGGAGCACGTGGAGTTTGCCGGCGTACATTCGGGAGACGCCACCATACAGTT
>JAIRSV010000127.1 GCA_031255275.1 Proteiniphilum sp. | reverse complement strand
AGGCATCGGAAGCGAGGAAGACGGCAGGCCCGGCCAGATCTTCGGGCGTTCCCCAGCGGGCAGCCGGCGTCTTGGCTATAATAAAGGAATCGAACGGGTGACGCGATCCGTCGGGCTGTCTTTCTCTGAGCGGAGCGGTCTGCGGAGTGGCGATGTATCCGGGGCCGATGCCGTTGCACTGGATGTTGTATTCTCCGTACTCGGAACAGATATTTTTCGTCAGCATCTTTAACCCTCCTTTGGCCGCGGCATACGCGGAAACGGTTTCACGTCCCAGTTCGCTCATCATGGAGCAGACGTTGATAATCTTTCCGTGTCCTTTTTTGATCATGTGGGGAATGACCGCCTTCGCTACGATAAACGGCCCGTTCAGGTCAATATCGATCACCCGGCGAAATTCGGCGGCGCTCATCTCGTGCATCGGTACGCGCCGGATGATGCCGGCATTGTTTACCAGAATGTCTATCACGCCTACTTCCCGCGTTACCCGGGCTATAAATTGATTTACCGCTTCTTCATCCGTAACGTCGCAGACGTAGCCGTGTGCTTCTATCCCTTTTTCCCGGTAAGCAGCAAGGCCTTTGTCTACCAGTTCACGATTGATGTCGTTGAATACGATTTTGGCGCCGGCGTCGGCAAAAGCGGACGCCACGGCAAAACCGATACCGTAGGATGCTCCCGTGACAAGAGCTATTTTCCCTTCTAATGAAAAATTGACCATATTATTCTTTTTAATCCTGTGTTTTATCGCAAGTCCGTTATTTTTGAAAAGTCCTGGTCTCCATAGTCGAGATTTTCACCCGCCATGCCCCAGATGAATGTATAGTTGGAGGTGGCTGCGCCGGAATGGATCGACCATTCGGGGGAGAGTACGGCCTGATCGTTGTGCAGCCAGATATGACGCGTTTCGTCGGGTTCGCCCATAAAGTGACATACGGCCTGGTCTTCGGGTACTTCAAAATAGAAGTAAGCTTCCATCCGGCGGGAGTGGATATGCGCCGGCATGGTATTCCATACGCTTCCCGGGGCCAGTTCGGTCATGCCCATCTGTACCTGGCAGGTGGGAAGCACCTGGTTGACGATCATTTTATTGATGTTTCTGTGATTGGAGGATTCCAAAGCGCCCATTTCGGCCACAACTGCGTCGGCTTTGGTGACCTTTTTATCGGGATAGTTGCGGTGAGCCGTTGCCGAGTTGAAGTAGAATTTTGCAGGTCTGGCTGCGTCGTCGCTCTCAAAAAAGACCTCGCGCTCGCCGGAACCGAGGTAGAGCGCTTCCTTATAATCGAGTGCGAAGACGGCCTCGCCGACCTTTACCTTTCCCTTGCCGCCCACGTTGAAAATGCCCAGTTCGCGGCGACACAGAAAGAACGGCTGCTTCAGCGGGTCTATCGCTTCCAGGCGCAAGGGTTCGTTTACCGGCATTGCGCCGCCCACTATCATGCGGTCGTACATGGAATAGACCATATTTACTTCATCCGGAGCAAATACTTTTTCTATAAGGAACTCTTTCCGCAAACGCTGTGTATCATACGATTTTGCCTCTTCGGGATGCGCTGCATAGCGTAACTGATAATTTGTATTCATTGCAATTATTTTGATTCTTATCACCGGCGCTTCTCAGTACCGGTGTTTACAGGGGATTTTATCGGATACAGGGTTCTTACTCCTCCCCCTTGTGTACCTGCACAAATTTACTACTTATTTCCGGCCGACCAAAGTAAATTGAAGAAAATCGAGGAGATAACCGGAGATTTCCTTACTGTTTCGCGCGCTATTCTTTATTTTCGCAGCTCCGAATGTTGAAATGATCAATCCGGCAGAATGACTACGGACAAAATTAAAGGCGAGCACAGTAGCTCGCCCTTAATTTCTTTACCGAAAGGATCCGTCTCTCCTATTTATAAGACGGCTTCCATTTCTCATTCTTCTTCGTCTTCTTCTCCATTTCCATCGCCTTTTTCATCTTCGACGCGATAAAAACTCGGGTCGGTGTACGGATTATTGAAGTTATAGATAGCCTTATTTTTATTCAATTCCGCCTCATTCCAGCCGGGCGTCCATCCGACAAATACGCCGTCCACCACATCGAGCTTGTAGTGAGTATGTCCGCAATTGGTGGCCTCTCCGCGATGGATTCCCAATTTCAGCCGCTTGGCGTCGAAGTAATTGATCCCTTCTCCCCAAAATTCAATGCCCTTCTGGAATGTATATTCGTCTATAAAATCCTCCTCATTACTGATCACGGGGTTGTATTCGGCGGGGTCATCGTACCTGGTTCCTACGATCTCACACAATGCTGTAGAAGCTGCTGCTGGTCCTTTTGTATGAAGCGTGGCTTCGGCTTTCAGAAAATACATCTCCTCCACACGCATAATGGGGTAATCGGTGGCTCCACCAACGGCGAGTGTTTCGCAGTTGCCGCCCCTGGGACGGAACTTGATACTTACGTAAAGCTTCGGATAGGAAGGAAAGCTTCCTTTATTGATGCGCGAACGGATCGCCGAAGGATTGCCATTCAACCGGTAAAACTTTTTACACCCATCCTCGTCAGTTTCTTCTTCAAAGAACTTGGGACTCAGCCACGATTTTTTGCGGAAATCACTGTTCGAAAGACGTTCGTACCATTCGCTGTTTAATGAGCGCCCCACGCGCCATCCGGAGTCGGAAAAGG
>JAIRSV010000123.1 GCA_031255275.1 Proteiniphilum sp. | reverse complement strand
GCGGGGTTCATCGGCAACTACAGCCTCTCGCCCACCGGCAAGCGGGCGCTTTTCGAAGCCCGCGGAGACATCTACAGCGTCCCGGTGGAGAAAGGTGAAATACAAAACCTCACCAACACGCAGGGCGTCCGCGAAATCTCTCCCGTCTGGTCGCCCGACGGAAAGCAGATAGCCTACTATTCCGACGCTACCGGCGAATACGAACTCTATCTCCTCGAAAATAAAGAGGGTGCAAAACCGCGGCAAATCACCCGCGGCTCCACGGCTTGGAAACATACCGCCGAATGGTCTCCCCGCAACACGCACCTCGTTTACAGCGACCGCACCATGAAACTGTGGCTCGTGGACGTTTCCACGGGACGGCAGACCGCTATCGACGAGGCTTCCGCCGAAGAAATCAGGGACTACGCTTTCTCACCCGACGGCGACTGGATCGCTTACAGCAAGTCGGCGTCCAACTATCAGACTGCGCTCTGGCTCTACCAACTCTCCACCGGTCGAAAACAGCAGTTGACCGACGCCACTTTCTCCGACGAAAGCCCGGTATTCAGCCGCGACGGAAAATTTCTCTTTTTCCTCTCCAACCGCGATTTTAACCTTACATTCAGCAGTTTTGAATTCGACTATCTCTACAACGGCGCGACCCGCATTTACGCGCTTCCGCTGCGCAACAACGGCGTTACTCTGACTCCGTATAAGGAGGACAGGGAGACGGGCGAAAATGTTCCCGACGCGGACGCGGACAAGGTTTCGAAACCGGCGGAGATAAAGGTGGAGATCGACACGGATAACGCGCAGAACCGCGTCAGGGCGCTGCCTCTGCAACCCGGCAGCTATCGCATCATCGGCGCCGTGGAAGAGGGACTTCTCTACGCCGAGGGGAACAGGATTATGCGTTACAGCATCCGCGACGAGAAGACTGAAGAGATTCTCAGCGGGGCCGGTTACGGCATCCCGGCCGCCGACGGCAAATCGTTCATCTACCGCTGGGGCAACGGCTACTGCGTGGCTAAAAGTCAGCCGGGGCAAACGGCCGGCGCCGCAATGCTCAAGCTTGACAACCTGAATATGAAGATCGATCCCCGCGCGGAGTGGAATCAGATTTACGCCGACGCATTCCGTATCTTCCGCGACTATTTTTATGTGGACAACCTGCACGGCGTGGACTGGGAAGCTGTCCGGAAAAATTACGGCGAACTGTTGCCTTACGTGCCCAGCCGGTTTGACCTCGACTATATCCTCAACGAGGTTGTGAGCGAAACCAATACGGGACATGCTTACGTGAACTGGGGCGACATTGCGCGGGTGGATCGCATCAACGGGGGGCTGCTGGGCGCGGAACTGGAGGCTGACCTCTCTGCCGGCCGGTACAGGATCCGGAAAATATACCCCGGCGAAAACTGGGACGAGAGTCGCCGTTCTCCCCTCACCGAGAACGGGATCAACGTGAAGGAGGGTGACTATATCATCCGCATCAACGGACAGGATCTGACCACTGCCCAAAATCCTTACGAGTTGCTGGAAAATCTGGGAGACCGCCACGTAGAGCTGACCGTGAACGGTTCTCCTTCGGCTTCGGGGGCGAAAAGTTACACCGTGAAGACTGTCACCGGCGAACAGGAGTTGCGGTACATGGACTGGGTGAACGAACGTCGGGAAATGGTCGACCGCCTTTCCGGCGGCCGGATCGGTTACATCCACGTGCCTAACACGGCCGTCGAGGGAAACCGCGAACTGTTCAAGGGGATGTATGCCAGTCATCACAAAGAGGCGCTCATCATCGACGACCGTTACAACGGCGGCGGGTTTATCCCCGACAGGATGATCGACCTGCTCAACCGCCGCACCCTGGCTTACTGGCACCGCAACGGACTGCCTCTGCCGATGAGGTCGCCCGGCGTTGCGCACGACGGGCCTAAGGTGATGCTCATCAACGGATATTCATCCTCCGGCGGCGACGCGTTCCCCTACTTCTTCCGCAAGACCGGCGAGGGGAAACTTATCGGTACGCGTACCTGGGGCGGTCTGGTGGGTATTTCGGGCAATGCCGGCCTGGTGGACGGCGGTTATATCTCCGTTCCCCGTTTCGGGATTTATGATGAGACCGGACATTGGATTATCGAGGGTATCGGCGTTTATCCCGACATTGAGGTGATTGACCGTCCCGAGGAACTGGCTACGGGCAATGATCCTTCCATCGGGAAGGCGGTCGAGGTGCTGCTCGAAGAGCTGAGGGTCAATCCCCGTCCGCCGGTGGTCGCTCCCGCGCCGCCCGACCGGTCGAAGTGGATTGAAGTGGAAATCAAATAGTTTTATTGCTCCGGTGACGTGAGAGAGGAGGCTATCGCCTCTCTCACGGCGGGGCAGACAAAGTTGTAACCGGCGTCGCGTACCTTCTGCGACGAGATACGGCTGCCGTAAAGGATCATATCTGCCGCCTGCCCCATGATGGCGCGGAGCAGAAAGGCGGGTAGCGGCGGCAAAAAGAAGGGTCGTTTCATCTCTTTCGCCAGCATTTTCATGAACCGGGCATTGGTCACGGATTCCGGCGCCACGGCGTTGTATGCGCCCTGCATGGAAGTGTCTTCCACGGCTTTCAGATAGATCCGGCACAGGTCGTCGAGGTGAATCCAGTTGAGGTACTGTTTGCCTGAACCCAGGCGCATGCCAAGCCCGAAGCGGGTGGGCAGCGCCATCTTCGCGAAAGCCTCGCTCTCTCCCGAAATTACGAATGCTGTCCGCAGCACTGCCACACGTACGTTGAGTTCATCTCTGAACCTGAAGGCTTCGGCTTCCCATTTCCGGCAGGTACGGCTCAGGAAGTCGCTGCCGGCGGGATTATCTTCTTCCGTGAAAATCCGCTCGCTCGTCTCCTGTCCGTAGAAACCGGTCGCCGAGGCGGAGATGAATGCTTCCGGCTTCCGGCCCAGCGTTTTCGCCGTTTCCAGCAGGAGCTTCGCCGTCAGCACGCGGCTTTCCACTATTTTCTGTTTTTGCAGGCGTGTCCATGAATCGTCGTCCAGATTCGATCCGGCCAGGTGTACGATCACATCGGCCTGCTGCACTGCGTCCGTATCGATCTCCCACTTACGGTAGTCCCACCGGTAACGGGGGATTCGGGCTTTCACATAGCGTTCGCGGCTCAGCCAGATCACCCTGTAGCCTTTCTCGACGAGCAGTTCGGAGAGTCTTTTGCCGACCATTCCGGAGCCGCCTGTAATCAAAACTGTTTTCATCCTTTCACCTCCTGCTGCCGTTCAGGGCGATCATGACGTAATAGAGCAGTGTGACCAGGGAGCCGAGGGCGGCTACGACGTAGGTGTATCCTGCCCAGCGGAGGGCGTCTTCCGCCTGGAGATGGTTGCCGGAGTCGGTGATGCCGGCGCTGCTCAGCCAGCGGAGGGCGCGGTGGGAGGCGTTGCTTTCCACGGGCAGTGTGATGAAGCTGAAGAGTGTGGTAAGGAAGTAGAGGCCTATCCCGATCCAGAGGAGCATGGGGAAGGTTTGTATCAGGATGATGCCGGCGAGGATTACCCAGGTCATCCATTTGGACGTGGAGGAAACGATGGGTACCAGTGCCGATCGCATTTTCAGCGGGGCGTATCCTCTGGCGTGCTGAATGGCGTGTCCCGTTTCGTGAGCGGCTACGGCGGCGGCGGCCACGCTGTGGGAGCCGAATACGGTTTCGCTCAGGTTGATCGTCCTGTTCAGCGGGTTGTAGTGATCCGTCAGCTGTCCTCGCACGGAGATTACCTGTACGTCGTAGATTCCGCTGTCGCGCAGCATTTTTTCTGCTACCTCGCGTCCTGTCATTCCGTTGCGCAGGGGGATTTTGGAGTATTTTTTGAAGCGGCTCTGCAACATGCCCTGTACGATCCAGCCGGCGACTGCGATTGCGATGAATATTATCCAGATTGTTGTCATTTTGCTGTAAGTTTAAATTTTTATTTCCTGTTTCCGTACGGCGGCTGTTTTTTGATTTCCGGCCGCTTGCCGGACTGTTTTACGAAATTCCCGGAGGGGGCGGGACTGTCTTATAATTGTCTGTGCGCGGTCAGGCCCGAGGGAGACGATGGTGATGGGTACTTTCAGTTTCTCTTCCAGAAAGGAGAGGTAGCGGCTGAATTTTTCGGGAAACCGGTCTTCCGACTGCATTCCTGTCATATCGGTCTTCCAGCCGGGGAGTTCCGCATAGAGGGGTTCCACGTTTCCGGATACGTCATAGGGGAAGTCTTCCGTCTCTTCGCCGTCCACGCGGTAGGCTATACATGCTTTGATTGTTTTGAAGCTGTCGAGTACGTCGCTTTTCATCATCACCAGCCGGGTGACTCCGTTCAGCATGATGGCGTAGCGAAGGGCTACCAGGTCGATCCATCCGCAACGGCGCGCGCGTCCGGTCACCGAACCGTATTCGCGGCCGTTGTCGCGGAGCTGTTGTCCGTCGGCGTCGAGGAGTTCCGTGGGGAAGGGGCCGCTGCCTACCCGGGTACAGTAGGCTTTGAAGACGCCGTAGACTTCGCCGATCCGCCCCGGGGCGATGCCCATCCCGCTGCAGGCGCCGGCACAGACGGTGCTGGATGAGGTTACGAAGGGGTATGACCCGAAGTCGACATCGAGCATTGAGCCTTGGGCGCCTTCGGCCAGTATTGAGCCGCCGGCGTCGAGGTGTCTGTTGATAAAGTGTTCGCTGTCGATGACGGTGAATTTCTTTATCGTTTCTATCCCGGCAAACCACTGTTTTTCGAGTGCGGGCAGGTCGTATTCAAAGCGGTAGTGTTCGAGCAGTTTTTCGTGTCGCTGCACGGCGAGGCGGTATTTTTCCTCAAAGTTGAGGAAGAGGTCGCCGACTCTCAGTCCGTGACGTCCCACCTTGTCGGTATAGGCCGGGCCGATGCCCCGGCCGGTGGTGCCTATCCGGGCGTTGCCCATCGCTCTTTCGGAGGCTGCGTCCAGCAGGCGGTGTGTGGGCAGGATCAGGTGTGCCTTTCTGGAGATGAGGAGTCTGTCGGTGAGGTTATTGCCTGTCTTTTCGAGTGCGTCGACTTCCTGCTTGAAGAGGGCGGGGTCTATCACTACGCCGTTCCCGATGATATTTATTTTTCCTTCCTGAAAGATTCCTGACGGAATGGATTTCAGGACATATTTTTTTCCGCCGAATTCCAGTGTGTGTCCCGCGTTGGGGCCGCCCTGGAAGCGTGCTACCGCTTCGTAGCGGGGGGTGAGCACGTCTACTGCTTTTCCTTTTCCTTCGTCGCCCCACTGGAGGCCTAAGAGTACATCTGCTTTCATTATTTATGTTTGTTTACCGTTGCTTTTATTTTGTTTTGTTTGATTTCCGCGTTCCAGTTTTTTCATCTCCATCCGCTTGACATGGATGCACTTGCTGCATGTGCCGTAGATATAGGTGCTGTAGTAGCTTACTTTGAATTTCCTGATATTTTTGAGCTGTACGGTGGTCAGCTGGTCACCCGTCATTTCGCGGACTTCTCCGCAGAGGGTGCAGATGAGGTGGTCGTGGTTTTCGTTACCGTATGCGCGTTCGTATTTCGAGATATTTCCTCCGAACTGGTGTTTCATCACCAGTCCGCAGTCCAGCAGCAGTTGAATGGTGTTGTAGAGTGTGGCGCGACTCACCCGAAAGTTTACATCAACCATTGAATTGTAGAGGGATTCCATATCGAAATGTCCCCGTATGGAGTAGATATGATCGAGAATTGCAAACCGTTCGGGTGTTTTTCGGCATTTATGGAGTGTCAGATACTCCGTAAACTCTTTTTTTACCTGTTGCTTCAATTTTTGAGCGGCATCCATAAGCTGCAAAATTATTCTATTTTTTCGATTTTTCCTCGTTTTTCGGTCAAAAATTCCGCCGCCTCCGCGGCCGCTTTATTTCACCGTGTGGGAGTGGTAGAAGAAGGCCGGGATGCATGGCCTGCTTTCGTTGTGGTATGCGTCGGAGGCGGTGATGTAGTAGTAATAGGCTTTGTCGTTTGCTTCGACCCGACTGGTGTACAGTGGCTGGCGAAGTCCTGCGGCTATCAGCTTTTCGGCATTGTCGAGGCTCAGCGTGTCGGTTTCGCTCCGGTAGACGTTGTAGGTGATTCTTTCGCGGTTGTCCTTTTCCCAGAAGAGTTCAAATATTCCCTCTTCGTTCGTTTCCGCGCGCAGGTCTTGCGGGCTGTCGGGGGGGGAGCTGTTCAGCCAGGTCATGGGGGGGAGCTTTGCCGGAAATCCGTAGTACGGGCGCAGTGCCATGAGGATTCCGTCTGTGTCTGAGAGGAGGTTTTCTGCGCGGAAATAGGCCTGTCCGTGCGTATCTCTCCGGCGGGTGTAGTCCACCTGGTTCAGTATGTCGCTGCGCGACCATTCGAGTTCGATCATGCGGAAGGCGCCCAGTCCCGGCGTCACGATCCGGCCGTTGGCGTGTTCCAGCCAGTCGTCGACGTAGGGGTAGAAGAGGTCTTCCTTATAATACATCATCGGATAGACGGCGTCGTGCTTGCCTGTCATCAGCCACTTGCCTGCGTCCTGCGAGACGGATTCGAGGGCTGTCCATCCTTCGTCGTTGCCGTTCAGCGCCCTGTAGCGTCCCAGGGGGGCGCTGCTCACCTGTACCCAGGGTTTGAGTGCCTTCACGCGGTCATAGGCTTTTGTCACGAAGCGGGTGATGTTGTCGCGACGCCATTCCTGTCGCGGCTTTCCGCCGCCGTACAGGTAGTATGTTCCGTCGTCGGGAAAGTTTTCGCCCTGTTCCGGATAGCGGATATAGTCGAAATGGATTCCGTCTACGTCATAGCCGGCTACGATTTCTCGCACGAGCTGGAGCAGATAGTCGTCGGTCTGCGGGTCTCCGGGGTCGAGAAACCATTCTCCGCGGAACTGTCTGGTGATGGAGGGGTTCCTTTTTGTCACCGACCGCGCGCCCAGGCTGCGTACATGCTGATCTTTCCCCAGCGGATAGGTGACTACCCAGGCGTGACATTCGAGGCCTCGGGTGTGACACTCTTCCACGACGAAGGCCAGGGGGTCGAATGTGGGAAATCTCAGGCCGGAGGGGGCGATGAATGTGGACATCGGTTCGATCTGCGAGTGATAGCAGACCTCTCCCCTGCCTCTTACCTGGAATATCACGGTATTGAAATTGTGTGCTTTCAGGTTGTCGAGGATGGCGGTCAGTTCTCTTTTCTGTTCTTCCACGCTAGTGTGGTTGTGCGGCCAGTCCAGTCCATAGTTGGTGGCCAGCCATACGGCTCTCACCTCAGTCGCCGGCGGTGCGGACGGAAACAGCGCTGTTGCTCCGATCAGAAGTAAAATCGGCAGAATAATTCTTTTGTACATAGAAAGTTTGAATTCGCAATCGTTGTTAGCAGATGGTTTTATTATTTTTCGGATACAAATTTAGCATAAAATGTAATACATTCTCCCCGTTTCAGTGGAGAAAACCAGCTCGGGGAGCGCCCGAG
>JAIRSV010000112.1 GCA_031255275.1 Proteiniphilum sp. | reverse complement strand
GAATGAGTTTTGCTATAAATTTAATCGTAGATATTTCGGCGAAAATTTATTTGACAGGCTCATGATAGCCTCTGTGTCATATAAAAATCAATTTAGGTTTAATAACGGATAATCATATTATTTTTTATCTCTCGGGAGATTTTTTTTATCTCACAAGAGATTATTTCTATCTCTCGAGAGATTTTTTTTATCTCTCGGGAGATTTTCGACCCTGTCCGGGCAATATTCCCCGTTTCGACCGGAGTATACCGGCTCTCTTCCCGCATTTTGCAGCGCGCCGCACCGTCGATATTCGCCCGCTGGGCGCGCGTTACACGCACTTCGCACGCCGATCGGATGTGCCGGGACGGGCGCAGTTTGAATCACAGGCACAGCATGAGCGCCCTTTGAACAGGGTGCGCACCGTGAATGAGGATTTGCCGAATAGGGGTTGAATGGCGCGAAGCGCCGTGAGCGAAGAGTGCTACCGGTTTTTCGAGTAAAAAAGGTCGAGCGCCTCCCTGGCAGCGATAAAGGAGCTTTTCCGGTTGTGAAGGACATCACGCTCCAGCCTCTCCAGCAGTCCGGCAATCTCCGGATCGTGATAAAAGCTGTTACGCAACTGTTCGTTGACGGTTTCATACATCCAGTACTTGGCCTGCTCCTTCCGCCGGCGGTCGAAATAGCCGTTCCCCCTCACGAAATCGACGTATCTGTGTATCATGTCCCACACCTCCGCAATGCCGATATTGCAGTATCCGGAACAGGTCAGCACTTCGGGAGACCACCCCGACTCGGGAAGGGGAAAGAGGTGCAGCGCATTGCTGAAGTGACGGCGTGCGATCTTCGCCTTTTCCACGTTATCGCCGTCAGCCTTGTTGATCACGATCCCGTCAGCCATCTCCATGATGCCCCGCTTGATACCCTGCAATTCGTCGCCGGTGCCGGCAAGCTGGATCAGCAGAAAGAAGTCTACCATGGAATGGACTGCCGTCTCCGACTGTCCCACCCCGACGGTCTCCACAAAGACGTAGTTGAATCCGGCCGCCTCGCAGAGGACAATGGTTTCGCGCGTCTTGCGCGCCACGCCTCCCAGCGACCCGGCCGAGGGCGAGGGACGGATAAAGGCGTCCTGCGCCGACGAGAGTTTCTCCATACGCGTCTTGTCACCCAGGATGCTCCCTTTCGACCGTTCGCTCGAGGGATCGATCGCCAGTACCGCCAGCCGGTGCCCCTCCCTCAGCAGGTGCATCCCGAACGAGTCGATCGAAGTGCTCTTGCCGGCTCCGGGGACGCCCGTGATGCCTACGCGAATGGAGTTGCCGGCATGGGGAAGACACTGCTCGATGATGGCCTGCGCCTTCTCCTGGTGTTCCGGGCGCGCGCTTTCTACCAGCGTAACGGCCTGACTGAGTATCACCCTGCTGCCTGACAGGATACCTTCTACATACTCCGTCACGGGACGTTCGCACTCCTTCGTTCTTTTGCGCAGATAGGGATTCACGCTGGGCGGACGCGAGATGCCTTTGCTGACCGTAAGTCCCCTGTAAGCGGGATCATTTTCGGGATGTTCCATATAATAGCAGTTACCGGATGTATGAATATGAATTTCTCACGCTTTCAAATAAAAAAGCCGAATGAGCTTCTGCAAAGATAGCTCATTCGGCGGAGATATGGTAAAATATGAGAAACTTATTCCCTGGGCGTCACATTCCCCTTGATTGTGAGTACATACACCGTGTCGGGCACATTGGTATACACCTTGATGGTTTTGTTGAACGTCCCCGGACGGCGCACGGTGGAGTAGCTGACGGATATGTATCCCGTCTCGCCCGGAAGGACGGGCTTTGCCGCAAAGGATGGCTTGGTGCATCCGCACGAAGCCCAGGTATCCTGTATGACAAGCGGCTTTTTGCCCGTATTGGTAAACTCAAACTGCGTGGAAACCGCATCCATCTCTTCTTTGATGATGCCGAAATTATGTTCCGTTTTCTTGAAATCCATCGCAGGCTTCTGCTGCGCAAAAGCAATACCGCTGATCAGCACGGCAAACAATACTGTTAAAATCAATCTCTTCATCATAATACGATCTTTTTATTCTTTATACTGAAATACTGTAACATCGCTCTCCGTGAGGGCCGGAGCTGTCACCTTTCTCACACGGCAGACGGCAATGTCCCTCTGTCCGGGAGAACAAAAATAGCAAATCCGCCCTAAGCCCCTCATCCTTTTAATATTAATTTTATCTTTTAACATTAATTCTTGTCCCTCCGGTATGCGCGGTGAACTCCGGAGCATACATGCTCCGAATGGTCGCGATACCGCCGGAATAGCTGCCCGGACGGCTCACATACACTGCATATTCAAACAGGTAAGTCCCCCTCGGCAGCGAGTCGAAATAGAATCCGGTGGAAGCGTCCTTCGACGTCTGATAACAGGGTATCCCGTTCTGCCGGCTTATACCCGATATTTGACTGACCGGCTCGAAAGCGGCGGCATGCAGATCTTTCAGATAGACAAATTCCAGATCGCGGTCGCTCCGCACGGTCAGCCGTACAACCACTTTATCGCCCACCTGCAGCGGATTCTCTTCCGTAATGCGTATCAGTTGCCTTCCGGAAGCGGTGGTCTGTTCCACGAAAAGCTGCTTTTCCACATCGAGCGAGGCATCGGTTTTCCCAATCCTGTCCAGCTCTTCGAAATACTGCCGGTAGAGCGCACCCCACGCGGGAGTATCGCCCTGATGCACAACCGTCACCCTGCCCATTTCGGGAGGTATCTCCCCGCGGCTCCACGACTCCTTGAAGTAGCCGCTGCCCGATTCCCTGCTCTCCGGCTCCAGGCGATGCTTGCCCAGCGAAACGGCAGTTCCGCCGTCTGCGGCAAACCAGTCGCTGCCCGCGCTCAGCAGCGCATAGACGGCGTCGACCGTGGCATGTGAAGTTTCCCACAGTTGGGTTTGTTTCTGTTTCAGCAGCCATCGCTTCATCTCGTCCGTTTCCCCGGCCCCGGCCCCTCCTGCGCGGAAGGCATCCATAATAAAGGTGTGTACCGATACGGCCGACTGCGACATGAATACCTGTGCACGGTTATTGGCCCAGTACATGCCCGTTTCGTCCGAACGGACAGCATGTTCGCGGAAGGAGTTCAGGATAGCGTCCACAACGTCATTCTTCCCCAGCCGGCTCATCAGTATGGCGATGAGCGACCGTTCATACAGTCCGAAGCGCGTCCAGTTTCTTTCGACGACGGAGAGATAAAAATCGGTCAGATCCTTTGCTTCCCCGTCCTGCGGACACCAGGCGTAAGCCGAACGGACATACAGGTATTCGAGGTCGATAACCGGAATCGTCTTCCGGCCTTTCCACTTTTTGTCATGCCTTTTCAGCGCTTCGAAGCGGCGTATGGCTTCCATATCCGTATAGGAAACGGCCCTCTTCTGCATCTCAAGGATCTCGTCCGGAAACTCTCCGGCCTTCACCTCCTTCAACCGGTGGAATCCGTAAAGAATATACTGCGTGATGCTTACGCTGGGACTAAATCCCTTGAACCAGCTCCATCCTCCCTGTTCGGTTTGCAGATCCTTCAGCCTGTCTGTCGCCGCAGCGGTAAGGTCGCGGCTGCGATTCAGGTCAAACAGCAACGACAGCCTCTCCCGCTGTTCCGCCTCATTCCGGGCTTCCGACACCCAGGGGGTCTCTTCGAGCAAAGCGCTCTTGAGTTCCCGGTTCCTTTCCAGGTTCGAGAAGAACGTCTCCCTGTCGCCCCCCTGCCTCTTCCAGGCCTCCGCCATCGCCTTCACTTTCGGGAACGCCTCTCCGATGTGTGCGCCCAGCATGTTGGCATAACAGGAGGCAAACCACGAAACGGCATTGTCGCTCTCCGGCTCACCCAGCGCCGGCAGCGCCTGCACCGCATACCAGGCGGGATTGGATGCAAATTCGAGCGTCAGCCGGTAATCTTCGGCGGTCTTCGACTGTCTGTCGAGCAGCCCTTCCATGACAAACTCCTTCGTTTCATTCCCCTTCACATCCATCCGCATACTCTCCGTCACGAGCATCCGGCCGGGAAGTACGGCCAGCGCATGTTGTTCGCCGTCGCTGAACTGTTCGCTCCGCGCCACGATACGCACGCCGAGAAGGTCTGCGCCGGTCGGCACGTCAAATGTCCACCACGCATCCGAAGAGGCACCCCGCTGCAGCGTGAAGAGCTGTTCCTGCTCTGCAAGGGAGATATTACCGAGACTCTCTTCCGTGACGGGATCAAAAAATTCCAGCCTGACGCTGCCGCTGACCGTACTGTCCGAAAGGTTGGATATTTTGGCCGAAACAGCCGTCCTGTCGCCCTGTCGAAGGAAGCGCGGCACGCCGGGCGTCACCATCAGCTCCTTCTGCGATACGGTGAAAGCTTCCGTCTTTCCGCTGTTCATCTGCCTGTCGTGCGCCAGCACCCGGAAACGCCACCGGGTATTGCTTTCGGGCGTCGTGAAGGCAATCTGCACTTCTCCCCTTTCGCCGGTGCGGAGATGGGGGAAGAAGAAAGCGGTCTCGTTAAAGTTGCGCCGTACCTGGGGAGCTTCGCTTTCCTGTCCGGGAACGAGAGAAGCCGGGAGGTTCGGTGTTATTTTTTTATTTTCTTTAGCCGAAATACCCCGCACCATAAATTCCGCTTCATTCACGTCCTCTTCTTTCATTACCGGCGCCGAATATGACAACATTCCTCCACCCTGCCTGCCGGCAAGTGCGCTTCTCAGCCTCATCCCGCCGGCGTAGAGCAGCGAATAGCCGAACCAGTTGAAACTGTCGAATTCAAAGGCGATAATCTCCTTCCACTGTACGGGTATACTGCTGACGGCCGTTCTGCCGTAAAATGACCGGTCGCCGGAGAGTCTCATCCTCGAAAAATAGGGCGTAAGCGGGAAGGATGAAAAAGTCCACTCCTGCGACGGATAAATGTTGTCGAGCGAAAAGTCGTACATCGACGCCAGCACTTCCGCCGGTGCGGGATTGCCGTCTGCGCCGGTTACCGTGATCCGCCACTCCTCTTCCGCGCCGGGACGGATCCTGTCTCGAAACACATCCAGTTTCACCTTCAGGTCACCGTTCTCCTTTTCGGGAAGAATGTCCGTCTGCCGGGTATAAAATTCTTCATTCTTCACATAAGTCAGCATCAGGGTGATGCCTTCCTTATACTCTTCCCTGCGGGGGAAGCGGAAGAGACGGCTTTCATTGTCCAGGCCGATCCATTTCCGTTCCAGCAGGTTGCTTCCCTGCCACAGCTCATACAGGACGTGTACTTTTTCGGACACGCCCAGAATTACTTCCGCATCCTTGCCGGGCGCGAAGCGGCTGTTTTTCACGACGAACCATTCATTGGTTTTTATCGGCGGACGCTTGTCGGAATATGAAAAGAGTATAATATCCTTTTCCGTTTCGACAGGGTTTCCCCTGTCATCTTCCGACTGCAGTTTCAGCCGGTATTTCCCCGAGGGAAGGCCGGCCAGCTGCTTTTTCAATGCCGGCTGTTCACCTGCTTCGAATGTGCTTTCTGCCGCTATTTGACCGATGGAATCGTTTTCCTGCAGGGAAAAGATACGGCAAATTCCGCCGGCAGCTATATCGTTTCCGGCAAGATTTTTGGCGGAGACGGTAATTTTTGCTTCACTCTCCTTTGCCCAGCGGTCGGGCATATCCAGAGAGAGCATCATGGAGACGTCTCCCACGGTCACGGTATAAGAGGCTGTTTGCGTTTCACCGTTCACATCGGTCACCGAAGCCTCTGCCACAAACGAACAGATCGCTTTGGGGGTGCGCCGGCTGTCCGGCTTTTCGGGCACGAAGGAGATTTCAAAACTGCCGTCCTCTCCGGTAATGACATTCCCTGCGGCGAAGTGCTCTTCCGTTCCGCCCCATATCTGCCACCACAGCACCGGCCTTCGGGTAATGCGATACTCTACGCCGGCCTGCCGGAGGCTGATGCCGGAGAAGCTCTCTGCTTTTCCTTTGAGCGTGATCTCTTCTCCGAATTTATATGTTTCGTCTATCCTGTCGAATGTCACTTCGAATGAGGGTCGTCTGTATTCTTCAACGCGGAAGCCGGTGCTTTCCCTATCGGCGCCGAGCGTAAAGTATCCCGGCATAACATGCTGCGGCAGCACAAATTCTCCCGCGACGGAACCGAATTCGTTCGTCGTCAGCGTCTGTTTCGAGATTTCCCTGCCATTGGCGTCTCTCAACATCAGTGCAAGCGTCTTGCCGGCGACGGCGGACTGTTTCCCGGCTTCCGTACGGATGTGTACTGCTTTGAAGTAAACGGTCTGTCCGGGACGGTAGAGGCTGCGGTCGGTAAAGATGTTCGTCGTCTCCTGCGGCTCGCTGCTGCTGTCGGAGTATCTGTAACTGCCGGACGGAAGGCGGTTCGGTACGGAGCCTTTGTCGTTCCCCGCAACGGCGTGATAAAAAACGTCGCGGTCCGGGATTTTCTTCTCATACACGGCCAGTCCCATGTCGTTGACAGCGAGTGACTGTTCCGGCGTAAGCGGCGAATTGTTCGGGTTACCCGTCTGTTTGTATATCATGACTTCGGCTCCGGGAACCGGTGCTCCGGTGATTCTGTTCACCACGAAAAAGTCGTACCGGCTGTCGGAGGATTTTCGGGCAAAAACGGCCAGGTCGGAGACCGTAAAATAGTATTCCGGCATGTTCGCGGCATCGCTTATTTCGGGCGAGGCGGCGAACGTCAGTATATAATAGCCGAAGTCTCCGGGTTCAACGGTGAACGATGTCTTTCCATACAGGTATTCGGGCGTATCGGGCAGGGACAGGGGTATCTCTCCGATCAGCGTCCGTTTTCCGGCCACCCGGTCTTCCGCTTTCATCGTCTCTTCCAATGTTTCGACGGACGACTCGATGCGGTAAAGCTTTGCCGTGAGGGTTCGGATATTCCGGAACTGTATCTGCAGCTCTTTTTTGCCTTCCTTCGGGAAGGTATTTTCTCCCGTGACGGAAAATTCCGGCTGCGTGAGTTCCAGCAGTCTGTTTTCCAGCATTGAGATGCGTTCATACTGCGGGAAGGCGGCAATACTTTTTTTCAGTATTTCGTATACCTCTCCGGTTTTCTCTTTCTGCCGGAGCGTATCTTCCGTGCCGGTCGAATGAATTTCCCGCAGACAGATTTCGCAGAGCCTGTCAATGATCTCTACGCTGAGCGGTTTTCCTTCCCATTTCTTCAGCATCCGTTCCAGCGAGGGTTGGGCATAAGTCGAATGGAGATTGTGTAACTGTTCAAGGGTGCTGATTTTATCAAGTTCGGTCAGCAGGACTGACTGTGGCATATCTCTTTTCAGGAGTGAGTGCAGATGCTTCCGGAGGTATTCAAAGCGCCACAGTCCCCACTCTTCCGGACGGGGATCGAAGGGTAGCTTCACAAATTCGTCTGCCGGGGCAAATAACGCTTCCGGCGTTATGTTCTTCCGCGCCGGCAGGCGACTCAGCTCTTCGTCGGAATCGATTTGCCCTGACAGTTCGATGGCGCGGCGTATCAGGAAATCATACATGGAGGGATAAAACTTCCGCGAATCTTTGCCTGATTCTATCACGGCGGCACAGGATTCTACTTCCGTTTTCTGCAACTGTTCTTCGGGCTGAAGGGAGGCGTTGAGATGTTCGATTGCTTTGTTGTAGAAAATATTACGCGTCCACTCCTTCATGTCGGCCGGGACGAAGTCGCCCAGGCCGGTTCTCCGGTCGATGTTCCGGCGGTCTTTCCGGTAGTATTGCAGGTACAGTTCGCCCAGCATGGAGTGTAATACTGACTGTTCTACCGCGTCGTCGCTTTTCTCCAGCATCGCGTGCAGGTTCCGGAAGATGAGTGTATCGTTTTGGCTGTCTGTTGCAAGGTCATACTTCCCCTGGTGAATCAGGGCTTTGATGATCTGGGGAGTGTTCCGGTCTTTTACCGCTTTGTGCAAAATGCTGTTTACGGCTTCGGAGGCTGACCGGGGAAGTGACTTTTCTTCCAGTTCGGCTACTTTTGCCCATTCGCTTGCATAGTGGTTTCCGTCCATCTGTCTGTTCTTTTGGGAAAAAGCTCCTGTGGCAAGTGTCAGCAGGAGCAGCGTAAGGTAAATTCTGTTCATATATGCGGGTGTTTGTGAATTACGTAAAGCTTTTCGATTGGCGTGAACGGAAATAGTTTAATGAAGGGGGGGCTGTTTCTCCGGTTTCAATACTGCTCCCATTCTCTTTCTTCCGTTTATCTTGATTATGAGCGGACGGTCAAAATGTACCTGGCGGATGAAATCCGTTTCGTAAGCGGCCGGCTGTTCGTTCAGAAATTCTTCATCGAAAAACCCGTCGTTTTCAGCGAAGGGGTTGACCGTAAAATAGCCTGTGCCGAAGGAGGTGAGGTTTTGAAAGAAATGGGTTCCCTGACTTGGTTCTATGCGGTAATTCTCCATGGCTGTCTCCACAATTACCCGCGCCTGGCTGATGTGTGGCCATTTTACCGGTATGCCCAGCCAGGGATCGGAGGAGCCCCAGCGTCCCGGGCCTGTCAGCACGTAATTGTTGCCGGCGGCGGCGAAACGGTTGTTCAGCGATTCTATCTCGCGGGCTATCACTCCGTTTTTCGATGCGTTGAAGGTGGCGGTTTTTACGTAGACGACATCATATACGTCGTTTGACATTCCGTTTCCGAGTGCGTTTCTTGAGAACAGTACCGCTGTGGCGGGATCCAGCTTTTCGAGATCTTCGTGTACGGCTTCCTGACTGTCTACGATGGGACGGATCTGCAGTACGTAGAAGGTGGCGTGGTGCTGGTCTTTTATATCTGCGGCAAATTCTATTTCTACCGGACGTCCCATCTCTTTCTGTCCGGCCTTCAGGAGTTTCTCCAGGACTTCTGCCAGGGGAAACATTCCGTGCTGAAGGATGTTGGCGAACGAGATGATTTTGCGTCCGCCTTCGTAGAATCCTTCGCGGATAATCTGATCCCGGGGGTCGTAGGTGGATGCTGCGTACCGGAGCGGTCCGTCCTTTTCAGCTTCTCTGAGGCGGAGCTTCAGCAGGTTGAAGCCGTCGTCGATTGTGAAGTCTTTTGTCACCGAGTTGAGGTCGAGCGCGTGAAAGGTGGTCTGCGTGTCGCTCAGAGCCAGGTCGAGCGAACTCAGCTGCAGGATATTGGCGGCGTGGCGCGGGGAGAAGCGGAGGCCGGGGTTGCCGTCCATAATGTATTTCCCCAGACCGAAAGCCATGTTTACGACGCCGTCTTCCGGTTTTTCGTCCCCGACGGGGTAATAGTTGATAGACCGGGCGACGCCTGATATGGCGGGGTAAAACAGGTTGCCGTACTGCGAACCGACGGCTTCCTGAAGTACGATGGCCATTTTTTCCTGATCGATCAGGTTCTGCGTGGCTGACATGTATGCTTTGCTGTCTTTGTAGAAGACGGAGGCGTATACGGCTTTGACGGCGTTGTTGAGCAGGCGTACCATTGCATAGCGGTCGCTTACATAGGGTATCATGTAGGTGGCGTAGATGCCGGCGAATGGTTGATACTGGGAGTCTTCCAGCAGACTCGACGAGCGGATGGCGACGGGTGATTCGATTGCTTCGAGGAAGACCAGAAAGTCGCTCGAGAGCCGCTTCGGGAGCTTGGCGGCGAGAAAGTGTCTGAGGATCATCTCGTCATTCCGTTCCGAAAGCGCTACGGGATAGAGGTTGTTGGCATCCATGAACTCATCGAAGATGTCGGAGCAGAGGACTACCGTCCTGGGAGTGGTAACCGGGAAGTTGTGACTGCTGTTCAGTTCCAGATGCGTCTTCACCATGTATCCGATGAAGGCCAGACCTCGCCCTTTGCCGCCGAGAGATCCTTCGCCGATGCGGGCGAAATTGGAGTACTGATCGAACCGGTCTTTCTCGAAAACGGCTACTACGCCGGTATTCTTCATGCGCCGGTACTGTACGATGGTTGCATGTATAAGTTCTCGCGCGTCGTGCATGTCGGCATACTCCAGTACATCTATTTTCTTCAGCATCTCTGCCACGGGAAACATGGCGCGGGAATAGAAGAATCGCGAAAAATGGTTGCGCGAGAGGTGATAATACAGCGCGTCGTCGGGGATATTGCGGATATTCATCTGCAATTCCTTCAGGTTTTTGATGCGGAATATCTCTTCTCCGGTAGCGGGATCGGTGATGATGAAGTCGCCGAAGCCCAGATTTTCCTTGATCGCCTTGCGAAGGTCCCGCGGAAAGGTTTTGGAATTTTTGTCGATGAAGACAGCTTCCACACTGGCGGCATATTGCCGGTTCTCCGATTCGGATGAGGTGTATATGATGGGGATGTAGCGATCCTTTTTCCTGATCCATTCGCCAAGCTGCTTTCCCGCCAGTTTCACCTTCTCTCCCCCGATGCTGAAACTCATGTCGCTGATCACGCCCAGCATGTTACTGCCGTACTTCTTGTAACAGGCTACAGCTTCTTCATAATTGCGCGCAAGCAGAATCTTCGGGCGTCCGCGCATGCGCAGCATCTGCTGGTGATCGTTGAGCGCCTCTTTCGAGAACTCTTTCGACTCGTTGAGCACAAACTTGTAGAGCAGCGGCATCACCGAGGAATAGAACCGGATGGAATCCTCTACCAGCATCACAGTCTGCACGCCCACAGTCCGCACATCATGCTCTACATTCATGCTGTCTTCTATGATTTTGATGATGGCCAGCAGCAAATCAGTATCCCCCAGCCAGCTGAAGACGTAATCGATGCCGCTCAGATCAGACTTCCTCAGCGAATGTGTCACCGCTCTGGAAAAGGGTGTGAGCAGCACGACCGGGATCTCCGGATAATGCAGTTTAATCTGCTTGGCCAGGTCAAACGTATCACTGTTGTCCATATTGGGCATGCAGATAATCAATTCGTAACGATTCCGTTTCAGTTCCTCCAGCGCTTCCCTGCCGCTGCCTACCTGCGTGAAGCGCGGCGGGTAACGGAGATTCAGCGATGTGTACTCGTTGAATATCTGTTCGTCGACGCGTCCGTCGTCTTCCAGGATGAACATGTCATAGCGCGAAGCTACCATCAAAATATTGTAAATCCGCTTGTTCATCAGTTCCACGAAGGGCGTGTCGCGAAACCTGAAGCGGTTTATATCATACGCCTTCATCACTGCGCCCTGTGCTTTCTGTTTCATTCGATAAATTTTGTTATTACAGTTGATTTGAGTACCGTCAGATCCGTCGCAGTTCCCGTATTCTCCGTTCCGTACCGTCGACAGACCACAGGTCACAAAGGTAACGGTTTTGTCAGTTTTTCCGCACTGAACGGCAAGAAAAAAAAATAGAAGTCAACTACGCGTCCGCGCGCAGCTCTTCCTCACGAAAGGGTTTTATGGGAAGGACAGGGAGAACAGGGAGGAGAAAGGGGGGATAGGACTGGGCGTACTTTGCCCGTGTTATTCAATGGTTATCCGGTGATGATGTGATAATGTGATAATGTAACTATGCGCTATCGCGCTCCGAAATCGCTCGTCGGGGCGGGTGCTCCCGCCCCTTGCCGCTCCGGCGTTCCCCGAGCTGGTTGTTTTTGTGGGTCACATTATCACATTAATTTTTTCGCTGCACCGTGACACTTCCCCTGTCCCTCTCAAGAGGGAACTCAGCTTTTCACCTTCGGGAAATTTATTCGGCTAAAACCGGGTAAAATCGTTAAAAGGGAGCTATATTTGCACCCGAAAAAATTGAACCCTGTTCCGAACCAGACTTTTAACTGTCTGTCCGGAAACCGTATGAAGCTATTATGCAGTCCTCTTTTATTCTGACGATACTCCTTGCCTACTTCGGCGTACTGATGCTCATCTCCCGGATCACAAGCCGGAAGGGTGCGGGTAACGATACCTTTTTCCGGGCCAACAGATCCTCGAAATGGTATGTGGTCGCTGTAGCGATGGTCGGCACTTCCATCTCCGGCGTGACGTTCGTCTCCGTCCCCGGGATGGTGCGCAGTCAGGATATGACTTATATGCAAATGGCTCTCGGCTTTTTCTTCGGTTACCTGGTGATCGCCCGCGTACTGCTGCCGCTCTACTACCGCCTGAACCTGACAACGATTTACGGTTACCTCGATCAGCGCTACGGGCCGAAGACTTACCGGACGGGGGCATGGTTCTTCCTCCTCTCGAAGACCGTCGGCGCGGCAGCGCGGCTCTACCTGGTGGCATTCATCCTCCAGACGCTGGTATTCGACGCTTGGGGAGTCCCTTTTGTCGCGACGGTGACGGGGATCATCCTGATCATCTGGCTTTACAGTCACAAGAGCGGCATCGGGACGATCATCTGGACTGACTGGCTGCAAACGCTGCTCTTCCTCACCGCCCTGGTGCTCATCGTGTGGCAGGTAGCCGTGCGGATGAATCTGGACTTCGGCGGAGTAGTACGGACGGTGGCCGAAAGTCCGCACTCGCGCATCTTCGTGTTTGACGACTGGGCAAGTACGCAGAATTTCTTCAAACAGTTTTTCAGCGGAATGTTTATCACGATCGTGATGACGGGACTCGACCAGGATCAGATGCAAAAAAACCTGACTATCCGTACGCTCCGTGACGCCCAAAAGAATGTAATATCGTACGGAATGGCATTTGCCCCCGTCAACCTCCTGTTCCTTTCGCTGGGCGTGCTGCTGCTGACCTATGCAGAGCAAAACGGTATCGCCCTGCCTGCGGCGGCCGACAACATCCTGCCGGCGATCGCAAGCGGACACCTCGGACAGTTAACGTTAGGCATATTCATCGTAGGGATTGCAGCAGCAGCATTTTCGAGTGCGGACTCTGCCCTGACTGCCCTGACCACTTCATTTTGCGTAGACATTCTGGATATGCGATCCCTCTCGCCGACCGGGAAACAGGAGCGGAAAGACATCAAAACCCGGCAGTTCGTGCACATGGGGATCAGTGCGGTATTCGTGCTGGTCATCCTGCTGATAAAAGCCGCGGGATCAGACAGTATCATCACCGCCATCTACAAGCTCGCCTCCTATACCTACGGCCCCCTGCTCGGACTCTACCTCTCGGGACTCTATACCGGGGTGAAGCCGGCGGACAAACGCGTACCGTATGTAGCCGTTGCAGCGCCGGCACTCTGTCTGGCGATCGAGGCGGCATTGCAGCAATGGTTCGGCTACCGGGTAGGATACGAGCTGCTGCTGCTGAACGCGCTGCTGACCGGCCTGGGACTTTGGACGATTCGCCCGCGTCAGCCGCGCCTCACACCACACACCAAACAAAACGTATGATTATAAAAAAAGCAGAATTCACGATAAGCAACAGTGATTACCGCCTATGCCCGCAGGACGGGAAACCGGAATACGCCTTTATCGGCCGGTCAAACGTGGGAAAATCATCACTCATCAATATGCTGACCGGCCGCAAGGGACTGGCCATGACCTCGTCCACCCCGGGAAAGACCATGCTGATCAACCATTTTCTGATCAATGACGAGTGGTATCTGGTAGATCTGCCGGGCTACGGTTACGCGCGCCACGGCAGGGAAGGGCGCGAAAAACTCCGCCGGATTATCGAAAATTACATACTGGAACGGGAGTCGATGACCAGTCTGTTCGTCCTGATCGATTCGCGTCACGAAGCACAGCGGATCGACCTTGAGTTTACGGAATGGCTGGGCAGACATGGCATACCGTTTTCCATCGTCTTCACCAAAGCCGACAAACTTGGCTCCGGACGGCTGCAGCAGAACGTAGACGCTTATAAGGAAAAACTGCTGGAAACCTGGGAAGAACTCCCTCCCGTTTTCGTCACATCCTCCGGAAAAGGACAGGGCAGGGATGAACTGCTCAGCTATATCGACACCGTCAACCGGCACCTGTCCTCCTCCGCCCGGGGTTAACGGAAAGAAACAAATCCCCATAAATTTAACCTTCTGTCAGCTATCGCTGACAGACAGACACCTATCCTCCGTCCCCGGCCGGCTTCCGGACAGGAAAAGCTGTCGTTCTGTCAAATTCGTCAGATTTTTTTTGTGTCGGGTGAGAACTTTTTACTATTTTTACGGCCGTAATAGTAAAAATATAGAAATATGAAGCACATTTACACCTTATTAATCCTTTTATTTAGCTGTGAGGCAGCGCCGGTATTCGCCTGTACGACCGTTATTCTATCCGGAAAAGCAACGAAAGACGGACGTCCCCTGATGTGGAAAAACAGCGATACGGACAATCCCAATCACAGTTTGATTTACTCGGATAAAAACGGCTACCCTTACCTGGGTATTGCACGCAATACGGCCACCGACGAAGACCGGGCCAGTATCTGGGCAGGCACAAACTCGGAAGGTTTTTCGATAATGAATACCCTCTCCTATAATCTCACCGAACAGCGGATAGCTTCAAACAACGGCTCGCTGATGCGGAAAGCCCTGTCGGTTTGCAGGAATATCCCCGACTTCATCAATTTCCTCGACACCCTGTCGCGACCGCTGAACGTGGAAGCAAACTTCGGCGTCATCGACGCGGAAGGAAACGCTGCTTATTTTGAAACCGACGTCGACGGTTACCGGATGCTGGACGTCAACGATCCGGCCACAGCCCCAAACGGCTGTCTCGTTTATACCAATTTCTCCTATACCGGTTTTTATGATAAAGGTGAGGGTTATATCCGTTATCAGAGCGCCTGGCGACAGGTATCCGGGCAATTGCCATCCAAAGATTTTTCGCCCCGGTGGATATTCAATAATCTGTCCCGCTGCTACTATCACTCTCTTACGGATGTTGACTACACCAGCGCGGAGGCGATGAACCTGTTCGGATCCTATATTTATGACAGCGACCTGATTGCCCGCAAATCCACGGCAAGCGCTACGGTGATACAGGGCGTGAAGAAGGGAGAAAATCCGGCGCTGACAACCTTGTGGACTGCTCTCGGGTATCCTCCCTGTTCGGTAGCCATGCCCGCCTGGGTAGCGGCCGGACGGGATAATCCCTCGCTTCTGATGCGGACGGAGGGCGAATACACCGCGAAAATCTGCGATATGGCGCTGGCCTTAAAAGCTACCTTATATAATGTGGAAAGGGGACACGGAGAAAATTACCTTCATTTCTCGAAAGTCTTCAACGCGGAAGGAACGGGGTATATGCAGCAACTGGCGCCCGTTGAAGACCGTATCTTCAAAATGACCGATCCGCTGATTGATAAATGGCGTCAGGCAGGCAAGCCGGATGCGGCCGGAATAAAAATACTCGGCAAATCCGTTTGCGACCTGGTCGAAAGTTCCTGGCCACAGTTGAAATAAAATCCTGTAACGAACACTGCACAAACCTTAACTTCGTATTTTATGAGAAAATTTTTGAACATCCTGTTTGTTTTCGCCCTGTTTGCATTTGTCAGCCGGAGCGCTTTCGCCCAAATCAGACAGGACGATTACCCCCACGGTATCGAATATTTTATTCCCGAAGGTGACCGGTCATTCAATCCGCAGATTCCGCTTCCGAAGTCCGTACTTGGCTTTGAAATCGGACAGCAACATGCCGACTGGAACAATGTCCTGGATTATATGAAGGCGCTGGAAGCCGCTTCCGGAAGAGTCTCCGTCAAGCAGTTCGGACGGACGAACCAGTTCCGTCCCTTCATCCAGGTAACAATCACTTCGGAAAAGAATCAGCTGAATCTGGAAAATATCCGGCAGGAACATCTCAGACAGGCCGATACAAATGTTTCCGGCGAACCGGATACGGAAAAAATGCCGGTCGTGGTAAACCTGATGTATTCCATTCACGGGAATGAACCTTCCGGTGTCAATTCTTCCCTCGTCCTGGCCTACTTTTTCGCCGCCCTGGAAGGCGCCGAAATCGAAAATCTGCTGGATAACGTGATTCTTGTGCTGACGCCCGGACTGAATCCCGACGGTATCAACCGGTTTGCGTCCTGGGTCAACTCATCCCGCAGTTTCCCGGACGTGGCCAACCTCGATTCCAGAGAATTTGCGGAACCCTGGCCCAGCAGCCGTACCAATCACTACTGGGCGGACTGCAACCGTGACTGGCTGATGGCGCAGCATCCCGAAGGACAAAACGCGCTTGAAATGTATTTTGAATGGATGCCCAACGTGGTTTGCGATTTCCACGAACAGGGCGGCGACAAAGCCTATTATTTCAGCCCCGGACATCCGGAACGGACTCATCCGCTGACGCCTCAGTCGAATCAGCACCTGACGGGCCGCTTGACAGGCTATTGCGCGCAGGCGCTGGACGGGATCGGGACGCTCTATTATTCCAAAGAAGGATACGATGATTATTATTACGGGAAAGGCGCGTCCTATGGCGACATCCACGGGTCTGTCTGTATTCTTTTCGAACAGCTGGCTTCCCGCGGACACCTGCGTCCGACCCGTAATCACGGAAACATGTCGTTCGCGTCGACGGTACGCAATCAGGCTTTTTCCGGAATATCCGTCGTGCAGGGGGCTTTGGCCATGAAAAGGGAGTTGCTCGAATACCGGCGGAATTATTATCGTGATGTGCGGAAGGAGGCGCAAAAAGAACGGATTCAGGGATATGTGTTCAATGCCCGCGGTTCCCACGCCATAGCGTATCACTTCATCGAGAATATGAGGCGGCACCGTATTGATGTGTATCGCCTTTCAAAAAAGCAAACCGTCAACGGAAACGAATATTCGCCGGAGACTTCGTATGTTATTCCGGTCAGTCAGAAATACCCGTCGATGGTCAAAACCCTGATGGAAAATGTGACCGAATATGCCGACAGTACATTCTACGATATTTCGACCTGGACGTTTCCGCACGCTTATAATCTGCAGTGCGACGGACTGGGAAGCGTCGCCGGACTGCTGGGCGAAAAAATCGACCGTCCGGTGTTTGTTCCCGGAAGGGTGAACGGCGGGAAAAGCACCATTGCCTATCTCTTCGAAAGTACCCAGTATTATTCGTCCGTTTTGGTGACGGAGCTTCTCAAGAGCAGCCTTATCGTCAAGGCGGGGACTAAACCGTTTACCTGTCCCGCCGGCTCGCAAACGCTTCATTTCGGTTACGGAACCGTGCTGGTTCCCGTACGGAACCAGGCTTTGGATCCGGATGAACTGTTTGATCTGATAAACCGCCTCGCGGTGGAGACCGGCGTGGAGGTACATGCCGTAAAACAGGGTCTGATGCTTGATTACGATCTGGGTTCGCCCTCATTCAAACCGCTCGCCCTGCCTGAAGTCGCCGTGATTACCGGCGCGGGAATGGACATTCCCGAATCGGGAGAGGTCTGGATGCTGTTGAGCAGGCGGTTCCGCCTGTCTCCGACGCTGATTGACGGTAGCGTCCTGTCGGGGGTGGATCTGAGTAAGTACAGTGTGCTGGTGATGGCCGACGGAATGCCTGCGCGAACATTGCCCCAATCGGTGGTCGACAGGATCGTCGACTGGGTGGAGAACGGCGGCGTCCTGATCGCTTCCGGAAAGGCATACGCCTGGACTAACAGGGCGAAACTTACCGATATAAAAATAAAACCTGTCCTCAAAAGCGATTCCACCGGTTATAAGCCGTATGCGTCCCGTGCGGGGGCTAACGCCGGTAATGCGGTCGACGGCGTTATCCTGAATTGCAGGCTTGACCATACTCATCCCCTGGCGTACGGATACCGACAGGATGAGATCGCGCTGTTCAAAAACGGGACATTAGCCTTCGATGTTTCCGAAAATCCTTATGCTTCCCCGGTTTCGTACCTGAAAAATCCCCTTCTGTCGGGATGTATCTCCGGGGAAAACCTGAAGAGGATGGCCGATACTCCGGCTGTCATTACGCAGGCTTACGGCAAGGGACAAGTCATCGTGTTTTCCGACGACTTGAATTTTCGCATGTACTGGTACGGTACATCCAAGCTGTTTATGAATGCTGTGCTGTTTGGGCAGCTACTGTGAAAAACCTCCGTGTGTACGGAAAATCACAGTGGCATTGTATGTGTGTCCTGCAAGTGCAGGGCTGCAACTGTATGTATAATCTGATAGAAAATTTCACTGACTTTTTAATTTATCGACTATGACTAAAAATTATGACAAGAGAGTATTGATTTTGTTTTTCGGTCTGTTGCTGACTGCGCTGACGCAGGCGCAGACACGAAAAATAACCGGGAATGTATCGGGGGCCGAAGACGGGGAACCTGTCACAGGCGCTATCATTTCCGTGAAAGATGCGGGCATCGGTACGGTGACGAATATTGACGGGGATTTTACCCTGAATGTGCCTGTCGGGGCAGAAACGCTGGTAGTGTCCTTTTTGGGGATGGAAACGCAGGAGATTCGGCTCGGTGACGCATCATTCGTCAGCGTGGTGCTGAAAAACGACATGAAGCTGCTGGACGAGGTGCTTGTGGTGGCGTATGGAGCGGCGAAGAAAAGCTCCTTCACCGGAGCGGCCAGCCAGATTAAGTCCGAAAAATTTGAGGAGCGTCCGCTGACTAATGTGACGAGTGCTTTGCTCGGATCCACGCCCGGCGTACAGGTCTCGACGGCGAACGGGCAGCCGGGATCCGAACCGAGTATTTACATCCGGGGACTGGGATCGGTTTCGGCGAGTAATACGCCTTTGATTGTCCTGAACGGGATGCCTTATGACAATGCTATCAGCAGTATCAATCCCAATGACATCGAAAGTATGACTATCCTGAAGGATGCTTCGTCGGCAGCCCTGTACGGTGCGCGCGGCGGGAACGGTGTGCTGCTGATCAATACCAAGACGGGGAACAAAAACCGTACGACGGTCAATGTAAAGATCAGTCAGGGGGTCACCGCCCGGCAGTCGAAGGATTACAGGACGCTTGGCGTTGAAGATTACCTCATGGTCTATTGGGAAAGCTGGCGCAATAAGCATATAACCGCCGGAAGAGATCCTGTTGAGGCCGGACAGATGGCGGCAGAAAACCTGATTATCGGCGATTTGGGTTATAATCCTTTCAATGTTCCGGACAATGAGGTAGTGGATGCTAACGGTAAACTCAACCCGAATGCCATATTCATGTACGACGGCGATACCGACTGGACGAAGGCTATCCGGCAAATCGGAAACCGTACCGATGCAGGCGTGAACATCAGCGGAGGAAATAACACCTCGGATTACTACCTGTCGGTTGGTTATCTGACCGAAGAAGGGTATATCGTCGGATCGAAATTCGACCGTTATACCATGAATACGAATGTCAATTCACAGATTACTCCTTTCCTGAAAGTGGGGGGAACTCTGTCGGGAAATATCAGCAGTTCGACAGGCGAGCAGAACGAAGCTTCGGGTGGCAACAGCAATCCTTTCCGTTTTTCCCGCTACATCGGGCCGATCTATCCCATTCATGTTCACCATCCTGTTACCAAAGATTATATGCGCAATGCCGACGGTAATCCGATCTATGATTTCGGGAACAGTATCTCAATGGATGACGGTACGAGTACTTCCTCACGCCCGTATATCGGTGGCAATAATCCCGTTGTTGAACTGAAAAATCTTTATAACGGCTACAAACGCAATACGTTGAACGCGAAAGCCTATACCGAAATACGTTTTTGGGACGGATTTAAATTGACCCTGAACGGAGCTGTCGGCGCCAATTCCTATCTGGCTTCTTCTGCGGGTATCGTCTATCCCGAACTCGGTAATTCGGGCAGCGCCTCGAAAACCAATACTTTCACTACGACCTGGACTTACAACCAGTTGCTGTCCTATACCAAAAACTTCAACAGACACAATTTTGATGTTTTGGCAGGACATGAAAGTTACAGCTATGAGTACAACCGTTTGGGCGGTTCCATGCAAGACCAGAATATCAACGACAATAATTATGAATTTGGCAACTATTCCACCCCCGGTCGCCCCGACTCTTATACGCATAGATACCGGACGGAAGGCTATCTGGCACGTTTCAACTATGATTATGACGACCGTTACTTTCTGTCGGCTTCGGTTCGGCGCGACGGTTCGAGCCGTTTCTATAAAGATTCCCGCTGGGGGACTTTTTATTCTTTCGGCGCCGGTTGGCGTATCGATCAGGAAGCTTTTATGAAAGGGCTGAAGTTTGTTGATCTGTTGAAACTGCGTCTCTCTTACGGCGAGGTGGGCAATGATGATATTGGTACTTATTATGCCTGGCAGTCGCTGTATGCGCAGGCGCCTAACGGTCTGGAGGCGGGTTACCTCCGTCATGCCGTGCTGAACAGCCGGAGTTTGCAGTGGGAGGTTTCGCACAGTACGGATGTGGCGCTGGAATTTGATTTGTTCAAAAACCGCCTGTCGGGTTCGATAGAATATTTCAACAGACAGTCGAGCAACCTGTTGTTCAGCATTCCACAGGCACCTTCTACCGCGTTGATTTCCGCGTACAAAAATGCAGGGAACATGTATAACCGGGGGATGGAGTTCGACATCAACGGGAAACTTCTCCGATCCGGGGACTGGACTCTGGAACTGGGCGTCAACGCTACTTTCCTGAAAAACAGGATTACCCGTCTGCCGGTTGATCCGTATATCAGCGGTGTGCACAGGGTGGAAGAGGGTCATTCGCTTTATGAGTTTTACCTCCG
>JAIRSV010000058.1 GCA_031255275.1 Proteiniphilum sp. | reverse complement strand
GAGGATTTTTTTTCTTCTCACGACGGCAGTCCATCGTCTCGTGAAAAAAAAATTTCTTCTCGCGAAGATTTTTTTTCTTCTCGTGTGACCGGTTTGAATTCTCGTATGTTTTTCTTCCTCTTTACAGAACGATTTTTATAAACAGCGTTATTAATTATCTAAACAACAACAGGATGATTATTTTTATGCAGATTACAATTATCCTTTCCTGCGTTATTTCCGGAATATTCAGTGATTTTTTCACCGGTTTTTCAGCCGGTTTCGACCGGATCAGACTCCTGTTTTCAAAGAAGTGGCGAAAACCAGCTCGGGGAACGCCCGAGTGGCAAGGGGCGGGAGCACCCGCCCCGACGAACGATTTCTTTATTAAGTGATTTCTTTATTAATTGTCTGAACTGTGATTCTTGTGATTTATATGATTACGTCGCTACGCGACGCTATATATATAATGTACAGGGCAAGGCATAGCCTTGCCCTGTTCTCTTTTTCGCTCGTCGGGGCGGGTGCTCCCGCCCCTTGCCACTCGGGCGCTCCCCGAGCTGGTTTTCTCTACTTTTCCAAACATTTTCAACTCTCAACTCTCCACTTTCCATTAATGAAAACACTTTTTCCGCTTCGGGTTTTTTTATAATTTTACGCCTTTGCATCTATGTGGAACGGGGTTAGTCCTGTTCGAATATATTCAACCATAAAAAATAGTAACAGTATGAATGAAATTAACATGTTTGTGGAGTCTCACAAAAAACGTTTTCTGGATGAGCTTTTCGAGCTGATCCGTATTCCTTCCGTATCGTCGCTCCCGGAGCATAAACCTGATATGTATCGCGCGGCGGAAAAGTGGAAGGAGATTCTGCTGGCGGCCGGCGTCGACAGGGCAGAGGTGCTGGAGACTGACGGAAATCCGGTGACTTACGGCGAAAAGATTATCGACAGCAAGGCACCGACCGTATTGGTATACGGTCATATGGACGTGATGCCGGTCGACCCGCTTGACCGCTGGGTGACGGATCCTTTTGAGCCGGTGGTGAGGGACGGCAGGATATGGGCGCGCGGCGCGGATGATGACAAGGGTCAGGCTTTCATGCACGCTAAGGCGTTTGAATACCTGGTGCAGTCCGGCCGGCTGGCGTGTAACGTGAAATTCCTTATCGAAGGGGAAGAGGAGGTGGGATCGCCCAGCCTTCCGGAGTTCTGCCGGCGACACCGGGAGATGTTGCAGGCGGACGTTATCCTCGTTTCGGACACTTCGATGATTGCTCGCGACGTTCCCTCTATCACTACCGGCCTGCGAGGACTGGCTTACTGGCAGGTGGAGGTGACCGGGCCGGCGACTGACCTTCATTCGGGACTGTTTGGCGGGGCGGTGGCCAATCCCGTCAACGTGCTCTCGAAGATGATTGCCCGAACCGTGGATGACGGGGGACATATCCTTATTCCGGGATTCTATGACGACGTCGCGGAGGTTTCCGAAGAGGAACGCGCTCTGATGGCCAAAGCGCCTTTCTCTCTTCAGAAATATAAAGAGTCGGTCGGCGTGAAGGAGGTGTTCGGCGAAAAGGGGTATACGACCGGCGAACGTACCGGGATCCGTCCCACCTTTGACGTATGCGGCTTCTGGGGCGGTTACACCGGCGAGGGGGCTAAAACGGTGCTTCCGTCCAGGGCGTATGCCAAGATCAGTTGTCGCCTGGTGCCCAATCAGGATCACAGGAAAATTGCGGGGCTGTTTGCGGAATATTTTGCGTCGATTGCGCCGGAATCGGTGACGGTGAAGGTGGATTATCTGCATGGCGGGCCTTCTTACGTCTGTCCCATTGATCTTCCCGCCTACGGCGCGGCCGCAAAAGCGCTGAGGGATGTGTATGGCATGGATCCCGTACCGGTGCGTTCCGGGGGAAGTATTCCCATCATTGCTACGTTTGAGGAGGTGCTGGGTATTAAGTCCGTACTGATGGGCTTCGGGCTGGGATCGGATGCTATCCACTCGCCTAACGAGAATTTTCCGCTGGAGCAGTTTTACAACGGTATCAGAACGCTTCCGCTGTTTTACCGGTATTTTGCGGAAGTGACGGGTTAATTTTGTCCGTCAGTCATTTCGCAGGACATTCGCACAGGCAATATAGCGGGTAGTTTTGACGACGGGGGTCAGCGACAGGTAGCCGGAAAGTATCTTTCCGTTCTCTACCGTGAGTGGTGACTCCCGTCGCATTTTTTCGTGGAATGACAGGGCGCTTCCGGGTTTCTTGAAATAATTTACCGTGAACTTTCCCTTCGCGCCGGCAGATATATGGCGCTCGCAAAAGAGGTGTGCCGCCATACCCATATTCATCCGCATGTTGATCTCCACGCAGGGCTGGAGGCGGTAAGCGCCGGCGGCCGTTTTGCATATCATCATGTCGACTCCCGCGCAGCCGCTGTATGAGGGGAAGCGGCGGGAAAGCTTTTCCGCAAGTGAAGCTTTCAGCTGATGCAGCAGTCCGGCCGGTACGTATCTGCAAAGTTCCGCCTCAATCCGGGCGTCGTCGAGCAGTTCATTGCCCGTATAGGCGCCCGAGGAGGAGGCGCTGAACAGGGAGTAGGCGGCAAAGCGGGCTTCCCCCGCGTGCAGGTGAAATTCCATTGCAAAGTCCTGTTTCACGGTCAGTACCGGTTCCGCCGCTATCCCGCCCTGTTCCCGGACGATCCGCCGGCAACGGTCGCGCTGCTTGCCGGTGATCTCGCCCAGTATCCATATCAGCCCTTTGCCGCTGCCCGAAAGGGGCATTTTCAATACCTTATTTCCGGGTACGGACTGCAGCCAGGCGTATAATTCTTCCGTGTCGGTGAAGAAACGGGACTCGCCGCAAAATCTCTCCTCTTCGGATCTCAGCTCGCGCAGTATCTCCACGGCATGCAGGCGGTTCGAATACTCCCTCAGCCGCGCCAGTTCTTCCGGCGACGGCAATGCCTCCCCGTCCGCGCCGTGCGACGTGAGTTTTCGCCTCAAAGCCGGATTCCATCCCCAGGGAATAATCTTCCGGCGGGGATACAGGGCTACATCGGTAAACGGGATGAGTGTGGCGTGTAGCGGTAAAATCTGTTTGACGGCGTCCAGAAACGACCGGTTGACCTCTCCTTCGGCGATCACCAGGGGAGAGTTCGCCCCCTCTCCGGCATACCAGACGGGGAGAAGGGACAGCTCTTCCGCCATCCGGACAGCGGACGCCGGGGGGGTATAGTGGGGAGAAAAATCGGCCAGCGCAAGATCGTGGTCGGGGTTGAAAAGATACATGGGGACAAAAGTAGGAAAAAACCGCCATACGGTGTCATGCGGTGCGGCTGACCGGGATAGTGCAAACCGCTCCGCCTGTCCGGCTCCTTTCTTTTCTGCGCGCGGACAGGCGGAACGGCGGAAGATGTGCTAATCGGGGATAATCCGTTTCTTTCCGGTCAATTTCATTTCGCGGCTCATCACTTTTCCGCTATCGACTGCTGCGGGGGTGGGCTGCTGTCCTCCGACGCTGACTGAGACCCTTCCGGGTTCCACACAGCGCTGCATCAGCGCATCAATACTTGAAAACTGTTCCGGAGCGAGCGTAAACTTCACGCTGCGCGATTCTCCGGCATCCAGTCTTATCCGCTGCACGCCCTGCAACGAGCGTACGGGGACGGGTACAGGGTGATCCGAAAGGGTGAGGTATAGCTGTACGACTTCTTCTCCGCTGCGTTTTCCGGTATTGGTTACCGATACCGATACGTTGACCGTATCTCCCGTTACGGCCGTTTCCGGCAGCTGAATGTCGGAATAGGTAAACTCGGTATAGCTCAAACCGTGACCGAAGGGATAGAGGGCTTCGCCGGTAAAATAACGGTAGGTTCTCTCCTTCATGCTATAGTCTTCATAAGGCGGCAGATCGTTGTCTGAGGCGTAGAAGGTGACCGGCAGCCGGCCTGCCGGATTATAGTCGCCGAAAAGGACGTCGGCCAGCGCAGTGCCTGCGTCCTGTCCTCCGTACCAGGCATTGAGTATGGCGGGGAGATTGTCGTTCTCCCATCTGACGGCCAGGGCGCTTCCCGTAAGCATCACAAAAATCACGGGTTTTCCCGTAGCTTTCAAAGCTTTCATCGCCTCGGTCTGCACTTCGGGGAGCGCGATCGAGGTTCGGTCGCCCTTATTGAAGCCGGATACGCTTACGGGCATTTCCTCTCCTTCGAGCGAGGGGGATATGCCTCCGACAAATATGATGGCGTCGGCGACTTTGACGGTCTCGGTCAGTGCGTTCAGGTCGCTTTTCCGGCGTTCGATCATCGAAAGGCTTACGCCGCCGCCTTCATTTTCCTGTGCAAACTCAAAACGCAGCGCGTATTTTTGTCCTGCCTTTACCGGAACGTGGCAGTGTTCTACACGCGCTTCCTGGTATCCAAATCTGTCGATCAGTATTTTATTATCGACAAACAGGCGGAAACCGCTGTCGTCGCTGGTTATTTCAAATACGGCCACATCGTCCTTTTCGGGGGTGAAAACGCTCGTCCAGCGCACGGAGACCATCCCGGGATTCAAATTCGACAGGATTTCATGCTGTTTAGTTCCGAAAAAGTCAATGTCTTTCTCGTACTGCACGAAGAGCGGATCACCTTCCATTTTTTTGCTGTTAAAATATTCGGCTTTAAAGCCCTCTTTGCCGTCCGCTTTCAGCGCCTTTCCCGGATTGACGGGTACGGATATTGAATCGTCCGTCAACCCGACTCCCGGATGGTATATAACTTTTGTTCTTTTACCCGCTTTGCGGCGTATCCCTTCGAGAGGGGTGACTATGTAGGGGGGCGAACCGTTATAGTTAGCCAGCAGACAGGTCGGATTATCGGCATTAGGCCCGATAACGGCAATGGTTTTGATCCCTTTTTTCAGCGGCAGGGTCTGATTATCGTTTTTCAATAACACGATGGATTTCCGTGCCATTTCGAGTGACTGTTCACTGTGCTGTTTCGATCCTACGACAGAATAGGGTATCTTACTGTATGGCACCAGACTGTCCGGATCGAACATTCCCAGTTTCATCCGTGCTTTGAATAAGCGGGCAACGGCTATATCTATTTCCGTTTCCCGGATTTCTCCCCGTTTTACGGCGTCCGACAGCGCCCTGTAACTGTTTCCACATTCAAGATCGGTGCCTGCCATTACCGCGCCGGCGGCAGCCTCTGCCGCATCGGAGGCTGTTTTGTGTGTGCGGTAGAAGTTGTCAATGGCGCCGCAGTCGGAGACTACGTAGCCATCAAAGCCCCACCGGTTACGCAGTATGTCAACCAGCAGTTCGTCGTTTCCGCAACACGGTTCGCCCTCGAAGCGGTTGTATGCGCACATTACCGAATATGCATGGCCGGTCTTTACAAGTTTTTCAAAAGCCGGCAAATAGGTGTCCCATATATCCCGCAGGGGCGGACGGACATCGAATGTATGGCGGTTGTATTCGGGGCCGCTGTGTACGGCATAGTGTTTGGCGGTGGCGACAGTCTTCAGGTATTTTTCATCGTTTCCCTGAAGTCCTTTCACGAATGCCGTTCCCAGTGCAGCGGTCAAATACGGATCTTCGCCGTATGTTTCCTGTCCCCGACCCCAGCGCGGGTCTCGAAAGATATTGATATTGGGCGTCCAAAAGGTAAGGCCGAAGTATTGATTCCGGTTGCCTGCGGAGATGGCATGATGGTATTTGGCGCGGGCTTCATCCGAAATAACAGTCGCCGTGCGGTATATGGCGTCGGCATCGAAAGTCGCCGCCATGCCCGTTGCCTGGGGGAAGACGGTCGCAATGCCCGCCCGGGCAACTCCGTGCAGACATTCGTTCCACCAGTTATAGGCCGGAATCCCAAGACGTTCGATAGCCGGGGCGCTGTGCATCATCTGGCTGATCTTTTCTTCGAGCGTCATCCTGCCGACGAGGTCTTCCACCCGCCGGTCGACCGGCAGTTCGGGATTCTGATAAGGAGGAAGCTGAGCGCTAACAGCAGCTATTTGTACAAATACCGACAAGAGAACGAAATAAATTGTTTTCATCTGTTTATTTATTATCAGGATTTTCAAATGACGTTTTCAACTGTTGCATAAACTCCGGCTTATTACCACATTCAAACCGAACGGACAA
>JAIRSV010000034.1 GCA_031255275.1 Proteiniphilum sp. | reverse complement strand
CTTTCCGATCTTTTTTGATTAGCTCTATCAATCGGATCCCAGGACTTTCTTATGTACATATCGGTTACTTTCATCTGCTCATCCACATGATTCAGTGCTGTATGAACGGTGAATTTATCTATCCCAGCGTCATTAGCAGCTATAGTAGCCCATGTGTGCCTGGCTGCATAAAATTCCAGATCCTCAACACCAAGTAAATCGCCGATCTTTTTTAATCCTACGATATGCCTATTCCCATTTTCATCGGTTCTATCAAAACCGTTTATGGCGGTCGTAAATGTATCCACACTTGAATACATTTTATAAAAACAAAAAACACGTTCACCGGTAGTATCCCTGTACTTATCAAAAAGAGCTTTTATTTCTGGCTCTACCTTTATTGATATTTCAGCCTTATCAGAACGCCTATTTTTTGTTTTAGTCCTCTGATATGTGATCCTGCCATCTTTATAGTAATCACAATTATAAAGATCCGCTGCATTCATCCCTATAAGCCCAAAACTTAACAGAAAAACATCCTTTGCTAAGTTAAACCGATTGTTCCCTGGCTGAAGGATAAAAGTATAGTCCAACTCCATCAGCTTCCTCAGCTGCTTAACATCCAGAGCACGCTTTCGAGTTTGTGGTATTTTCGGGATCTTCTTAAACGGAGAAAGAGGAATATTTATTATTCCCAAATCCTCATTATTGAACTCCTCTTTAGCTCTGTTATGCAAGGCACGTAAATTACTGGGATATAAAGACTGGGCACGCTCTCCCTTTTTCCTATTTGTGCGGGATGGCTGTTCTTTTATCCACATAATCCAATCCTGAACAAATTTTGATGTCATTTCGTGGATACTTATATTTTCCCTATCTACAAATTTGACTAAATTATTCAAAGCATTTTCGTATGTTAGAGCATTTCCTTTATGTCCAGTAGCTTTTAACTGCTTAGCAAACTCTCTCCCATACGCAACTATATCCAGATCAAACTTTGCCTCTTTCTGCTCCTTTGTAATTAACTCTACCACCTGGTCTATAGTCATGCTTTTAACCAGCAAACCGCAATCATCACATTTTCTCCGATAATCTTTAATGGTCTCATTAGTTTTATCTATGTAATACTGATTTTTGATTTTAAATGTTTTCTGGGTAACATCATCTCTGGTTATATAATAGGGAGTATCCAGGTACCTCTTTTGCCGATTATGCGTAACTCGTATTTTGATGTTATAGGTACCATCTCTCTTTTTGTGATGGGCGTATATTTCCGCTTTGAATGTAGTCATAGCATTTCTGTAGAACTATTGTAGAACATTTCATCGCAAAAATAGCTGTTTTTTGCGGATTCTATGAAAATATGATAGCCTTAATGGTACCCCCGATGAGAATCGAACTCATATTTTCGGTTTAGGAAACCGACGTTCTATCCGTTGAACTACAGGGGCTTACATTGTTCTTATATTCGATTTAAAGAACACTATTTTATTCCAGTTCTCTTTTGTAGCTTTGCTCACAAAACAAGTTTAGGAAACTTCTATTCTATCCATTGAACTACCGCGCCGGACGGATTTGCAAAAGTAGTACTTTTCCGGTTATCTGCAAAAGATATTTTATTTCATACCAGAGCTGACGCATCTGTCATTCTTTATTTGTATATAATTGAAATCATCATGGCTTTCCCCCCTCCGAAAAGCATTACCGATAAGCAGTTTATCGGCAATTATACCTTGCACCGGACAACGGCGGACGCCACGGCTCATACCCGAATACGTTTGTCAAATGCACTGCATCCATTCAGGTCAAAAAAGCAGGAGGTCTTGCAGGAAAATAGAATATTATTACGAGTTGTGATAAATTCGGTATGCTTTCATCCCCGATCGTTACATATAAATTTAAGAGTATTGAGCCCGATTAAAATGCAGCAAACCATCCGGACAGACCGTAATGATCTCCGAATCGACTGAATGAAATGATGATATGCCGGTTTGCCGGTTTGATAATTGCTAATCAGCAGATCATTATGAAAAATAAAAAACAATTAATTTGTTAAACTCCATTTCAATGCCTATATTTGTAGGAGTTTTTGTTTTCATATGGCTGAAGAACATGATAAGTTGCTTGTTGATCTGGAGGTGCGAATAAAACAGATATTGTTTTTATGTGACTCTTTAAAAGAGGAGAATGCCCGGCTAAAAGCCGAAATTCGGTCAGGACGGATTCATCTGGACGAGACGACAAAAGAGATGGAGCACTTGAAAGCAAAATATGACAGTTTGAAGTTTGCGAGGACCATAACAGCCGCCTCGGTGGATGTGGATACAGCTAAGGCGACACTGTCAAAACTGATGCGAGAGGTTGATAAGTGCATAAATTTATTGAAATAGTGTTTGAATAAATTATGTGATGGGCGACGAAAAATTTTTATTGACATTAGAGATTGCCGACAGAAGATATCCGTTGAAAATCAAACGGTCGGATGAGCAGGCTTTTCGTGATGCCGCCAAAAAGATTAATAATAAAATAAACCAGTATCGCGTTGTATACGGGGGCGAAAGCTCTAACATGACAACACAGGATTTTGTGGTGATGACGGCCATTCAGGCACTGGTGGAAAATTTTTTTCTTGGTGATAGAAATAATACGAAACCTTTTGAAGATAAAATAGGTTCGCTGATAGGCGAATTGGACGATTATCTGAAAAAATAGCATATTCTATAAGTAAGCAGTAGAAACCTGGAAGCGCACTCTTTATATGTATCGGCGGCGATGTGTGTAATCGAGTGCGATTCTTTTTAAGAAGCAGGATTGAAATTCTTTCCGGAGAATGGAAACTTTTCCCGATGGTTGATTGGAAATCAATTTAATAACAGATAATATGGAAATAGTGATAGGAGTTATCGGATTACTGATCGGGGCGGTTGTTGCCTGGTACGTAATCGGTAAGATGGCCAGTTCCCGCAGTCGGAATATCTTGAGCGATGCGGAAAAAGATGCTGAGGTAATAAAGAAGAAGATATTACTGGAGGCGAAGGAAGAGGTGCTCCTGATGAAAACGGAAGCGGAAAAGCAGGCAAATGCGCGTACGGCCAAAATTCAGATTACTGAAAACAGGTTGAAGCAACGTGAGATGACGCTCAATCAGAAACAGGAGGAGCTGAATAAGAGAATGGCTGAAGTTGATGAAGCAAAACAAAATCTGGTAAATCAGCAGGAGTTTCTTGATAAAAAGGGCGCCGAGTTGGAACGGTTTCACCGGCAATCGCTGGAAAAACTGGAAACCATATCCGGACTCTCAGCTGAAGAGGCCAAAGAGCGACTGGTGGAATCTCTGAAAGAGGAAGCCAAAGCCAATGCACAGTCTTACATCGGAGAAATCATGGAAGAGGCCAAAATGACGGCCAATAAAGAGGCGAAGCGTATCGTCATTCAGAGCATACAGCGGGTAGCGACCGAGACCTCTATCGAAAATGCCATTACCGTATTTCATATTGATTCCGACGAGGTGAAAGGTCGCATTATCGGACGTGAAGGACGCAATATCCGAGCACTGGAAGCGGCTACGGGAGTCGAAATCGTGGTGGATGACACGCCTGAAGCCATTGTCCTGTCGGGTTTCGATCCTGTGCGTCGCGAGATAGCCCGCCTGTCGCTTCACCAGCTGGTAGCCGACGGACGAATCCATCCGGCGCGTGTAGAAGAGGTTGTGTCGAAGGTGAAGAAACAGATTGAGGACGAGATCGTGGAGACCGGCAAGCGTACGGTGATCGATCTGGGTGTGCACAATTTACATCCCGAACTGGTCCGTATGGTGGGGAAAATGAAATACCGTTCCTCTTACGGACAGAACCTGCTGCAGCACTCCCGCGAAGTGGCCAACCTCTGCGCTATTATGGCTTCGGAACTGGGATTGAATCCCAAGAAGGCGAAACGTGCCGGCTTGTTGCATGATATAGGGAAAGTGCCCGACGATGAACCCGAATTGCCGCACGCAATGCTGGGAATGAGACTGGCGGAAAAATACAAGGAAAACCCCGACATCTGTAACGCTATCGGGGCACACCACGATGAGGTGGAAATGGCAAGTCTCCTTGCGCCTATCGTCCAGGTATGCGACGCCATTTCGGGCGCGCGCCCCGGAGCGCGCCGCGAGATCGTGGAGGCTTATATCAAGCGGTTGAACGATTTGGAGCAGTTAGCGCTCTCATACCCCGGAGTGATAAAAACATACGCTATACAGGCGGGACGCGAGTTGAGGGTAATTGTCGGTGCTGATAAGATTGATGACCAGGATACCGAAAAACTGTCGTCGGAAATTGCACGTAAGATACAATCCGAAATGACCTACCCCGGTCAGGTGAAAATCACGGTAATCCGCGAGACCCGGGCTGTCAGTTTCGCGAAGTAGTGATTTTGACTTTATTCTTTTTTACGAACAATTCTTCATTTTTTCCGATCACCTTCTTCAATTCCGACTGAAGGTGCTTGATCTCCATTTCCTGATTGTGGATGGTAGTAAGAAGCGCGTTCAGCTCTTCGTTGTCTACCGTGTCGGGATACTGCGCTTTTACGCGGGCGATGAAGTCGCTCAGTACGTTCATATAGTTGTTGAAGGCGTCATAAGGCGATAAGTAGGGGCTGAACTGGCTTTGTCCTTCCTTGCCGAAGTGTTTGGTGGACATATAGTGAAAATGGTCACTGGTCTGCAAATAGAGCCAATCCTGTTTGAGCCGCCGGTCGGTACACAGGCGAACCCTTTCGCCCACTTCATAGAGCGCATTCAGCGCGCTTTGCTGCAGTTTATTCCCCAGCCATGCACTCAGGTCGCGTTCCTCGTCCGTCCATGAGATGGGATTGGGAACATTAATGGCGCCGATGGCTTCGTGAGAATCCAGCGCTTCGCCGGGGGTGGCGAATCTGATCCCGTGCTCGAAGGCGAAACGGGGTAAGGCTTTGAAAAACTCGAAAATACCGGTGTACGACGGTTGCAGGTTGCCCAGCGTCTCATAGTTCATAAAGAGGTTGAATATCTCTTCCTCGGGAGTGCTGCCGGATATCCATGAGATGAATTTCTCGGCCGTCAGCGGATATTCATTCCAGCTGTAATTGGAAAAGCGGTAGGCTATATCGTCGCTGAAACGGCTGTTTTTAAGCAGCAGCTTCAGGTTGGGCTGCGTTATGGACTGATAGACGTAATTCGGACTTTTCCACCCCAGGATATGTTTGGCTCCTTCGGTGATCATTTTGGAGTATCCCATTTCGTATACCATATCGGCGATTTCGTCGGAGTAGATCAGTTCTGTGTTGCGGACGACGGTCGGCTTTTGTCCGAAAAGCATCTCTATTCTTTCGGAATGATGTCCCACCTGGTAGCGGAACTCTTCGGGATCATAAAGACTGGCCAGCGAATGGGCATAGGTTTCCGTCAGAAACTCTGCACAGCCGGTTTTTACCAGTTCGCGGAATCCGTCTATCACTTCCGGCGAATAAATTTCGAGCTGCTCAAGGGCTACTCCGGATATTGAGAATGCTACTTTGAATTTTCCCTTATACTGGTTGATCAGGTCGAGCAACATTCGATTGGCCGGGACGTAGGAACGGCCGGCTATCTGCTGCAGTATATCTTCGTTGGCATAGTCATCGTAGTAGTAATGATCTCTGCCGATGTTGAAAAAACGGTATCTCTTTAACCGAAACGGTTGATGGAGCTGGAAATAAATACATATTGTCTTCATATTTCTTGTTTGTTGCTTGATTTTACATAAGGCTGTCGTAGATCCGGCGGACTTTCAGGCCGGCATCTTCCCATTTTATATTGTCAACTTCTATTTTTCCGTTTACTTTGAGGTGTTCTGCCATTGCGGGGTAGGTGCATATAGAGTAAATGGCGTCGGCCATTGCGTCCACGTCCCAGTAGTCGGTCTTGATGACGTTGTGAAGTATCTCTGAACATCCCGACTGATAGGAGATAATGCTTGGTACGCCGCATTGCATTGCTTCGAGGGGCGATATTCCAAAGGGTTCCGATACGGAGGGCATTACGTAAACGTCGCTCGATTTCAACATTTCGTATACCTGTTTGCCGCGGAGGAAGCCGGTGAAGTGAAATTTGTGCGCAATGCCGCGATCGGCTACCAGACGGATCATCTGATCCATCATGTCGCCGCTTCCGGCCAGTACAAAGCGGATATGACCGGTCTTTTTGATTACCTGCGTGGCGGCGTCTACAAAGAATTCGGGTCCTTTCTGCATGGTGATGCGTCCCAGGAATGTAACTACTTTCTCGGAAACGCCCGAGATTCGTTCGATAGCTTCGATTTCGGGGCTGAGCGGTTCCACGGCGTTGTGTACGGTGGTCACTTTCCAGTGGGGCTGATGATAGTTTTCGATCACCGTGCGCCGCGTCAGATCGCTTACGCAGATAATATGATCGCAGTTATCCATTCCGTCTTTTTCGATTCCATAGACAATGGGGTTGGGTTTGCCTCTGCTGCGGTCAAATTCGGTGGCGTGCACATGGATCACCATCGGTTTGCCGGTAACGCTTTTCGCGTGAAGACCGGCCGGATAGGTGAGCCAGTCGTGCGAATGGATGACGTCGAAATCATAAGTGCGGGCGATCACTCCTGCTACAATGGAATAGTTGTTGGTCTCTTCCAGGATGTTGCTCGGATACCTGCCGGAAAATTCGATACATCCCAGGTCGCCGGTGTGCATGTAGGTGAAATCGGCATAGATATTGTCGCGCATCCGGTAATATTCCTGGGGGTCCATGAATTTTTCCAGCCGTGGCTTTACCGTTTCCCACGGCACATCGCGCCAGACGATGGGGGTATTGCCGGCTCCCAGGATTTTCATGAAACTCTGGTCTTCGTCGCCTCTGGGCTTGGGGATCACGAAAATGATTTCAAGATCTTCCTGTTTTGCCATTCCCCTGGTGAGTCCGTAACTTGCTGTTCCGAGTCCTCCCAGGATGTGTGGCGGAAATTCCCATCCAAACATTAATGCTTTCATAATGGTTCGTTTATTTTATTTCCGACTTCTTCTCTTCCTGTTTCTCTCTCTTGCCTGCGGGGTGTTCCGGTGCTCTCCCGTTTTCCGGGTCGGCGCTGTATTTGTCGATGATTCGCTGTGCCCTCAGCAGTTCGCCTACGCTCATGGCGAAGGAATAGCTGCCGTGGGCGATGAATGGCGGATGTGAATCATAAAATTCCGATATGCTGCCGATGCAGTCGTTTTGCATCTGGCCTTCCATCTCTACCATGATCCGGTCTGCCAGCGAGAGTCCGCTCATATTGAACAGGCGCAGATAGGCTTCGATGTAGTGGCCGAATAGCCACGGAAAGGACATTCCGTTGAAATAGGCGAATTTTTTTTCATTCTCCGTTCCGGCGTAATAGGGTCGGAATTTGTCGCTCTTCGGGGTGAGTGAGCGTATGCCGCAGGGGGCAAGCAGTTCTTTGGTGATGAAGTCGATCACCGATTTCTTCTGACTTCGCTCAAGAGGCGAGTAGGGGAGCGAGACGGCGAAGAGCATGTTGGGGCGTACGTCCGGATCTTTGTAATTCCCGTCCACATAGTCGTAGAGGTAGCCGGCTTTATTCAGAAAGACTTCCTTAAAGGAGTTGCCTGCCAGGTGTGCGCGTTCTTCGAAATCGGCTGCCGCACTTTCTTTGCCGGTTTCCCGGGAGACTTCTTCCGCAAACTTCAGGGCGTTGTACCAAAGAGCATTAAATTCTACCAGATAGCCTGACCTGGGTACTGCCGGTTTGCCGTCTGCGGTGGCATTCATCCAGCTGACGGCTGTATCGCGACCGTAGGCGGACAGTAGTTCCGTATCTCTGTCCAGTATCAGGTTGGGGAGCTTGCCCGTGGAGATACTGTCGATGATTTCGTACAGGAAATCGCCGTATTTTGCCGTGAAAATGTCTTTCTTCTCCTTCCGGAACTGCTGGAGCGCCCATATCACCCACAGCAGTACGTCGGGATCGTCGATCTGCTTCAGGTAACTTTTCACCGGCCGGCCTTCCATAAAGGCTGTCAGGTGGGGGATGGCCGTATCCATCATTTTCTCGAAGTCTTGCGGTTTGTCTACCGAAAGCGTGCATCCGGGAAGGGCGATGAACTGGTCGCGCGCACGTACCTTGAACCAGGGATAGCCGGCCAGAAGGTAATGTTCGTCCTTTTGAGGTATGTAATAAAACTGATGGCTTGAGTTCTTGAGGCAGTTATAGAAATTGGATCGCGGTGTTCGCTTGTGTATCTCGTAATTGAATTCTTTTGACAGGGTGGAGGTATCGACCATGATGTCTCCGGTGGAGAAGATGATTTCTTCGCCTTTGGCGATGGACATTTCGAAATAGCCCGGCACGTAGAGGTCTTCCTGAAAGGTGTCGCCGCTTTGCAGGTCCTGGAGGTACTCTACGTTCCGGTACCAGTCGGGATGGTAAATGAAATTCGCTTTTTTGTCGAATTGCATGAACAGTTCGGGGTATCCGGAATACATGCAGGTGCTGATACCGTTTTCCACTTCGCGGCAAGATTTATCTACCCGGTTGTTTTCCCTCGTAAGCTGGGAGATTTTACGGAAGGCCAGGAAGGGCTTGAAGCGGACGGATGTGGGCGAATGGGCGTCTATGAGGGTGTAGCGGATCATCAGGCGGTTTTCTTTCGACGAGAACATGATTTCTTTCGAGAGGATGACGCCTCCTACGCGATAGATGGTTTTCGGTACGCTGTCGCAGTTAAATTCTCGGATATATTTGTGTCCTTTCGGGTTGTAGTTGTCGCCGGCGTACCGGTGGATACCGAGGTTAAATTCTGCTCCGTGCTGTATCACCGTTTCATCGAAGGACGAGAGGATGAGGTGATTTTCATCGTCGAGCGAGGGAACGGGCATTACAAGGAGTCCCTGGTATTTTGTCGTATTGCAGCCGGATATGGATGTATTTTGATAAGCCCCTCTCCGGTTGGTTCTCAAAACGTTCCGGTAGAGGGAATACTCCAGGTTAATCATCAAATCTTTGTCAAATTTCAAGTAACTCATCGCTGTTTCAATTTAGAATTGTGTTATGTAGCCTCTTAATTCCTGCGAAAGATAAGAAATAGGAATTGATTTCACAAGCAAAAGATTGAATAAATTTCCGTAAAGGGTCAGCAATTCCCTGTCTGAGCGGACTCTCCTTTATGCTGTTCGCTGTGCCGTTATTCGCTCGCGTTCCCCGAGCTGATTTTCGCCACACCTCATCATTTTCCAACCCCCTCTTTTTCAGCTTTCAACCTCCCGCTTTCCACTGAACAGAGGTCATTTTTTCCGGCGATTCACAATGATTTCCGGCGATTCACAATGATTTCTGACGATTCACAATGATTTCTGGCCATTCACAATGATTTCTGACGATTCACAATGATTTCTGACGGCGCTCAATGACTTCCGGCGGTTCAGAATGACCTCCGGCGATTCACAATTTGACCGGTTTAAGCGTAATGAATTTCATGAAATCATCATGAAAATGTGTTTTTGAGAAGTAGAGAAGT
>JAIRSV010000175.1 GCA_031255275.1 Proteiniphilum sp. | reverse complement strand
AATCATGTAAATCATGTAAATCAGAAGAATCACAGTGCAGACAATTAACAAAGAAATCGCTTAATAAAGAAATCGTTCGTCGGGGCGGGTGCTCCCGCCCCTTGCCACTCAGGCGCTCCCCGAGCTGGTTGTTGCCACTTCTCCACTTCACATTATCACATTGAATTTTTCGTTCGTCGGGGCGGGTGCTCCCGCCCCTTGCCACTCGGGCGCTCCCCGAGCTGGTTATCTCTTTCTTCATTTCTCCTAAAAAGCGTTTGACAGAATATCTCTCGACATTCTGCCAAACATGTTAACCTTAAAAATCTAATACTATTATGAAAAAACCACGCCGCAAATGTAATGAAAATTAAATTAAAACCCGCCAAAGAATTTCAATAAAAAGGAAAGAAATATCATTCTTTGTCAATATGTAAGCAAAATCAAACATCAGGTAAGCCTATACCTGTTATTTTGCGATATAAATCAAGCGCATAAACATCCGTCATACCCGATATAAAATCAATTACGGACTGAATTTTTCCGTACAGACTCCCGGAATCCGTTTCATACTGTTCCGGAATCCTGTCGAGAAGCAGCCCGGAATAGGCATGTCCCGGACTGCAGATCGCATCCGTGAAGACTTCCAGCAGATACCCGATGATCCGGTGACCTGCCAGTTCAATATCAAGCACATCCCTTGACCGGTATATATGCCGCAGGGCAAAATCCGCACACCGCCCATAAGCCTTTGCCGCAACCGGAGAGATATTTCCGACAAGCGAGCCGGCAAACTCCCCGGCAAGAATCCGCCCCTCATTCCTGAGAAACAGCGCCGCACATTCGTCCACCAGCAGGCCGATCACGCCCGATCGCAAATAGGCGATCTGCTCGTTCACATCACTCACATACGACAATGTCGCTGTACGCCGCTGCCGGCTCTCCCCGTCAAAAAAGCCGAGCAGCAGCTCTATCGCCTTCTCCGCGGAAAGAATGCGCAGCTTCTGCGCATCTTCAATATCCATCATCTGATAGCAAATATCGTCGGCAGCCTCCACCAGATAGACCAGCGGATAGCGCGCAAACTGCAGCGGACGCTCTCTCCGCCTGAATATGCCAAGATCATCCGCAATCAGCCGGTAATCCTCCTCCTCAGAGGCAAAAAAGCCAAACTTGCTTTTACCCCCGCTCAGTTCCGAAGAGCAGGGATACTTCACGATGGAAGCCAGCGTGGAATAAGTCATCGCGAAACCGCCCTTTCTCCGCCCCCTGAACCGGTGCATCAGCAGGCGTATGGCATTGGCATTTCCCTCAAAGCAGGTGAAGTCGCTCCACCGGTTACCCTCCCCCTCCACTTCACGCCTCAGGCAGGCGCCCTTCCCCTCGGAGAAGAAGGTGGATATTGCCTTCTCGCCGGAATGTCCGAACGGAGGATTCCCCATATCATGCGCCAGACAGGCCGCGGAGACAATCGACCCGATTTCCTCGAAGTGAGCCTTCGAGTCAGGATATTTCCGTCGCAACTCGCGCCCCACGCTCTCTCCCATCGAACGCCCCACGCTGGCAACCTCCAGACTGTGCGTTAGCCGGTTGTGCACAAAAACGCTCCCCGGCAGCGGAAATACCTGTGTCTTGTTCTGCAGTCGCCGGAAAGGAGACGAAAAAATCAGCCGGTCATAATCCCGCTGATACTCCGTACGCTCGTGCTTCTTCGCACCGTCGTAATGCTCCATGCCAAACCTCTTTGCCGATAACAGGCGTTCCCAGTTCATATCATTATTTGTCATGCGCACAAAGATAGCACCAACTATCCGAAAAACAGGATCATTGACATTTTTTTGATAACATTCTCGCGGATACCCCGACACAATCTCCATAAATAAGATTAATTTTGTATCCTTTATTCACAGAAAGATTCATCAATGACTGACATTATCAAGCACGAATGCGGGATTGCCGTAATTCGCCTTCTCAAACCCCTCGAATATTATTACGACAAGTACGGAACGTGGCAATACGGACTCGATAAGCTGTATCTGCTCATGGAGAAGCAGCACAACCGCGGACAGGAGGGCGCCGGACTGGGTGCCGTAAAACTCGAAGCTCGCCCCGGTCACGAATACATCTTCAGGGAACGGGCGCTGGGTTCGGGCGCCATTACGGAAATATTCTCCGGCGTGCACTCTTCATTCAGACAGTTTACGAAAGAACAGCTCGGCGACATCAGGTTTGTGAAGGAAGCCGTTCCCTTTGCCGCCGAACTCTTCATAGGCCACCTGCGGTACAGCACTACCGGAAAGAGTGGCCTCTCGTACGTACACCCGTTCCTGCGCCGGAACAACTGGCCGTCGAGAAGCCTCGCCCTGGCCGGAAACTTCAACATGACCAACGTGGACGAAATGTTCGAGCAGCTTCTCCGGGAAGGGCAGCATCCGCGCGACCGTGCCGATACGTTTGTCATGCTGGAATCCCTCGGTCACTATCTGGATCGCGAGGTGCAATACCAGTACGATCACCTGGACAGGACGCAAATGGGCGGTCAGGAGATAAGCCGCCTGATCGGCGAGAAACTCGACATCCCCTTTCTGCTGAAGCGCGCTTCCGCCATCTGGGACGGGGGCTACATCCTCTGCGGACTGATCGGCTGCGGAGACGCCTTCGTGCTGCGCGATCCCTGGGGCATCCGCTCGGCGTTCTACTACTATGACGACGAAATAGCGGTGGCAGCGTCGGAACGTCCGGTCATCCAGACGGCATTCAACCTGAAGAAGGACGACGTGCACGAACTTCAGCCGGGAGAGGCGCTCGTGATAAAACGCAACGGTTCCATCGAGCAGCATCAGGTGCAGGAGAGGAAAGAAAGAATCACCCCCTGCTCATTCGAGAGGATCTACTTTTCGCGCGGCTCCGACCACGACATATACCGTGAACGCAAGAAACTCGGCGAACTGCTGGTACCCAAAATCATGGAAGCCGTTGACAGTGACTTCGACAATACGGTCTTCTCCTTCATCCCCAACACGGCGGAAGTGGCATACTTCGGCATGTTGCAGGGGTTGGAAGAGCACCTCAACCGGAAAAAGGCGCTCGCCATCCTCAAGATGGGTGGCGCCCCGAGCAGGGAAGATCTTGACAGAATCCTCTCCATGCGGCTCCGTCCGGAGAAGGTAGCGATCAAGGACATCAAACTGCGCACCTTCATCGCCGAGGGACATACCCGAAACGATCTCGCCGCACACGTTTATGATGTGACATACGGATCACTGGAAGGAGGCGTCGACAGCCTGGTGATTCTCGACGACAGCATCGTCCGCGGTACTACACTCAAGCAGAGCATCATCAAGATATTGGACAGGCTCGATCCCAAAAGGATCATCATCGCCTCCTCCTCCCCGCAGATACGTTACCCCGACTGTTACGGCATCGATATGTCGAAGATGAGCGAATTTATCGCCTTCAGGGCTGCCATCGAACTGCTGAAAGAGCGTGGCTTGCAGCATGTGATTGACGAGACTTACAGAAAATCGCTGGCCCGGTGCGCTCCGAAAAATAAGGAGAAAGATACGGAACCCGTGGTGAATTGTGTGAAGGATATTTACGCCCCCTTTACCGATGAGGAGATCTCGGACAAGATAGCGCAGATGCTCACCGCCGAAGGGGTACGGGCCGAAGTGAAGATTATTTTCCAGCGCATCGAAGACCTGCACAGCGCGTGTCCCCGCAACGGGGGCGACTGGTACTTTTCGGGCGACTATCCCACTCCCGGCGGGAACCGGCTTGTGAACCGTGCGTTTATCAAGTACATCGAAGGACAGGAGAACAGCGCGCATCAATATTCGTTAAACTTCCCGAAGGATGAAGAGGGGTGAAGGGGCTGAAGAATGATTGAACGCATCATTATCATAGAAAACGTCGATCCGGTCATTTTCTTCGGCATCAACCACTGCAACATGCAGCTGATCGGGACGCTGTATCCCAAGCTGCGCATTGCGGCAAGGGGTAACGTGATCAGAGTGATCGGCGAAGAGGATGAACTGGCCGGCTTCGAGAAGAAGATCCGCGAGATGGAAAAGTTCGGCCACGAGATGAACGTGCTGAGGGAGGAGGACATCCTGGATATTGTGAAGGGCAGGGCGCCGGCCGTGGTGAATGTGGACAGCCTCATCATCCACGGACTGAACGGGAAACCCGTCCTGGCGCGTACCGCCAGTCAAAAGAGACTGGTGGAGGCGTTCGACGAAAACGATATGGTATTCGCCACAGGCCCGGCCGGATCGGGAAAGACCTATACCGCCATCGCGCTGGCCGTAAGAGCATTCAAGACAAAGAGGGTGCGAAAGATCATCCTGAGCCGTCCCGCCGTGGAAGCGGGAGAAAAGCTGGGCTTCCTGCCCGGGGATATGAAGGAGAAGATCGATCCTTATCTGCAGCCGCTTTATGACGCGCTCGAGGATATGATCCCCCCCTTCAAACTGAAAGAGTATATCGAAAACAAAATCATCCAGATCGCTCCGCTCGCTTTTATGCGGGGGCGCACGCTGAACGATGCCGTGATCATCCTGGACGAGGCGCAGAATACGACCAGACCGCAGATAAAAATGTTCCTGACGCGGCTGGGGCTGAACGGCAAGATGATCATCACGGGAGACATCACGCAGATCGACCTGCCACTCTCTCAGCAGTCAGGGCTGATCCACTCCATGCAGGTGCTGAAGGGCGTCAGAGGCGTCGCTGCGGTAGAGTTCGGCAAAAAGGACATTGTCCGCCACCGGCTCGTGCAGAAGATAGTGGAGGCGTATGAGAATCACCCGTGATTCGGCGGCGAAACGAACAAAGGAATCATTAATGGCAAACCAAAAATAATATGAATACATTAACGGGAACGAATTATAATTTCCCCGGCCAGACGGGGGTGTATCGCGGAAAGGTACGCGATGTATACAGCATCGGAAGGGATACGCTGGTGATGATCGCCACCGACCGCATTTCGGCATTCGATGTGGTGCTGCCGAGGGGGATACCGTACAAGGGACAGGTGCTGAACCAGATCGCGTCGAAATTCCTCGACGCCACGGCCGACATTGTGCCCAACTGGAAGATGGCTTCCCCCGATCCGATGGTGACGGCAGGCCTCCGGTGCGAACCATACAGGGTGGAGATGGTGATCCGCGGCTACATCACCGGAAGCGCTTGGCGCGAGTACAAAAAAGGAGCGCGCACGCTGTGCGGCCTCCCGCTGCCGGAGGGGCTGCGCGAAAACCAGCAGTTTGACACCCCCCTCATCACCCCTACCACGAAGGCTGACGAAGGTCACGACGAAAATATCTCGAAAGAAGAGATCATCGCCAAAGGATTAGTCAGCCGGGAAGAGTACGAACAACTGGAAAAATATACTTGCGCACTGTTCAGGCGCGGCACGGAAATGGCGGCCGAGAAGGGATTGATCTTAGTGGATACCAAGTATGAATTCGGCAGGAAAGACGGCCGGATCTACCTGATCGACGAGATCCATACGCCCGATTCGTCACGCTATTTTTACAGCGACGGCTACCGGGAGCGTTTCGAGAAGGGAGAAGAACAGAAACAGCTCTCCAAAGAATTTGTCCGCAAATGGTTAATGGAAAACGGATTTCAGGGACAATCCGGGCAACAGGTTCCCGAAATGACCGACGCGTATTGCCGGAGCGTATCGGAACGCTACATCGAACTCTACGAGAAGATTGTAGGAGAGAAATTCGTGAAGGCCGATACGGATAACCTGGAATCGCGCATCGGGAAAAATATCTGCGAATATCTACTGTAAAACGATGGCCTACAAAGTAGAAAAGGTAACCCCCTGGCCCCCCGGTCAACCCAAGAGGGAACAGATGATACGGATGTTTGACGGCATCGCGCCCGCCTACGACAGGATGAACGGCATCCTGTCGCTGGGGATTGACGGCTACTGGCGAAACGATGCGCTGAAAGAACTGAAAAAATATCCTCACAAACAACTGCTGGATATAGCCACCGGCACGGGCGACTTCGCAATCCTGGCGCAAAAGATTCTGCGGCCGGCGGCAATCGCGGCCGTCGACATCTCGGAAGGGATGATGCATATCGGTCGGGAAAAGGTACGGGCAAAGGGATTACAGAATATCATCACATTCGGCGTACAGGACTGCGCAAGCCTCACCTTTGCCGGCAACAGTTTCGATGCGGTCACCATCGCCTTCGGAGTACGCAATTTTGAAGAGATAGACAAAAGCTTCCGCGAAATACGCCGCGTACTGAAGCCGGGCGGCGTATTTCTTTTCATCGAACTCTCTATTCCGCAGAAAACGCCCATGAAACAGTTGTATGCAGCATATACCGGATACGTAATACCGCTCATGTCCGGCATTTTTGCAGCGGAACAGCGGGCGTACGACTACCTTCCCCGCTCCATAGCAGCCCTCCCGCAGGGAAGGGAAATGATGCTGATATTAAAGAAGAACGGATTCACCAATATCCGGCTGCGGAGATACACCCTCGGCGTCGCCACTTTGTATATCGCCGAGAAGCCGGCCGAATAAGGCGATGGATACATACGGACTGACGGGCTTTCCCCTGAAACACTCCTTTTCCGCAAAATTTTTCACGGAGAAGTTCCGGCGCGAGGGAATCGATGCCGAATACCTCAATTTCGAAATCGAAAACATGGAAGATCTCCCGCACATCATTCTGCACAACCGGCAACTGAAGGGCTTGAATGTCACCATCCCCTATAAGGAAAGGGTACTCGCCCTTCTGGACGGTATTTCGCCGGAAGCCGCAAAGACAGGCGCAGTAAATGTCATCAAAGTAGAGAGGAGGCCGGGAGATACGCGTCCCTACCGCCTCACCGGATACAACACGGACTATACGGGATTCCGGCAATCGCTCACCCCGCTGCTGCACGGAGAAGTCACCCACAGAAAAGCGCTGATACTGGGCAGCGGCGGCGCGTCGAAAGCAGTTGCGCGGGCGCTCACGGATCTGCGGATAGAATGGCAGTGCGTATCCCGCACCCCCGGACGCGGCAGGCTGACTTACAGCGATCTGTTCCCGGCAGTTGTGGCGGAGCACACCCTTATTATAAACGCCTCACCCGTGGGAACTTTCCCGGAGACAGATTGCTGTCCCGCCATCCCGTACGAACAGCTCACACCCCGTCACCTGCTGTATGACCTCGTCTATAATCCCGAAGAGACGCTATTTCTGCAAAAGGGGAAAGCGCAGGGAACCACCGTCAAAAACGGCGGAGAGATGCTTGTACTTCAAGCGCAAGCAGCCTGGGAAATCTGGAATACACCCGGAAGGTAACCGGAACGGTGTGTGGAGAGAACCAGCTCGGGGAGCGCCAAAAACAATTAGCTCGGGGAGCGCCGGAGCGGCAAGGGGCGGGAGCACCCGCCCCGACGAGCGATTTCTTTATTAAGCGATTTCTTTGCTAATTGTCTGCACTGTGATTCTTCTGATTTACGTGATTTACATGATTTACATGATTTACATAACCAATGCGCCAAAAACAACCAGCTCGGGGAACGTCGGAGCGGCAAGGGGCGGGAGCACCCGCCCCGACGAGCGATTTCTTTATATATATAATGTGCCGGGCAAGGCCATGCCTTGCCCTGTACTCTTTTTCGTTCGTCGGGGCGGGTGCTCCCGCCCCTTGCCACTCGGGCGCTCCCCGAGCTGGTTGTTGTTGGCGTCTCGCACGGTGCGGGAAGGGAACTCCCTATGTGCATTGGCGTCTCGCACGGTGCGAGAAGGAATTCCCTATGTGCATTGGCGTCTCGCTCGGTGCGAGAAGGAATTCCCTATGTGCATTGGAGTCTCGCACGGTGCGAGACAGGAATTCCCTTGGTGCTTTGGGGTCTCGCACGGTGCGAGAAGTATTTACCTTGTGGGTTTGGGGTGGGGGAGGGGGGGGGGCGGTGTGCGGGGGG
>JAIRSV010000149.1 GCA_031255275.1 Proteiniphilum sp. | reverse complement strand
AGCGAAACGGAGGAATCTCAAACAATGTGGCAATGTAACTACGCGCTATCGCGCTCCGAAATCGCTCGTCGGGGCGGGTGCTCCCGCCCCTTGCCGCTCCGGCGCTCCCCGAGCTGGTTTTCTTCACTTCCCGACTTCTCAAAAAACATTTTCAACTTTCAACTGTCAATTGTCCATTGATGAAGCTCCCGCCCCTTGCCGCTCCGGCGTTCCCCGAGCTGGTTTTCTCCATTATTAAAGAGATTTCAAACATCTAAGATCACTACAATCACGACGAAATGATCATTTTCACCGGCGACAATTCTTTTGACGGCCTGCTCTCCTGCCTCTACTTCGCGTACGAACAGAAGAAGTTTCCCGACCTGATCCTGTCGGAATCAGATCCGATGCCCCTGTTTGCCGACGAATGTTACCACGTAATCACCGAAAAGGAAAAATCTGCCCGCGTATGGAAAGCTTTGGAAAAAAAACTGTCGAAATTCGCACGAAACATGATGCTGAGCGTCTGGCTCTCAGAGCTGCCCGAGACGGCAATGCTGCTCTTCCGCTACATCCGCAAGAACCTCGACCATCCGCAGGGAGTGGAATTAAATTTCGGCGACAGCGACGTGCTCCGCATCCGGGATATTGCGCAAAAGGTGGCAACCGACGCCCGGAAACTGGTACAGTTCGTACGCTTTCAGGAACTGGCCGACGGCACCCGGTTCGCCCCGGTTTCGCCGCGCTACAACGTCCTTTCGCTCATCGCGCAGCATTTCAGAACGCGTTACGCCGGTCAGCCCTGGATTATCTTCGATACCGGCCGGAACACAGGCCTGTATTATGACACCCGTACGGTACAGGAAATCTCCTTCGCGCAAAAAGATCTGGCGGAATTAAAATCAGGCATGCCCGGCAAAGAAAAGCTCTCGGACAGAGAACTCTATTTTCAGCAGATGTGGAAAGAATACTTTCGGCACATCACCATCGAAGAACGCATCAACCTCAAACAGCAGAGCCGGAGTATGCCGAAACATTACTGGAAATACCTTCCGGAAATCCGGTAATATTTCTCCATACAGCCGGCCTCCCCGGGGACTTTGCCGGTGCACTCGGAAGCTTTGCCGGTGTACTCGGAAGTTTTGCCGGTACACTCGGAAGCTTTGCCGGTGCACTCGGAAGTTTTGCCGGTACACTCGGAAACCTTGCGAATGACGGGAAGCTCCCTGATTTCCGAATCCGGGATACTGTATCAGCCAACCAGTTTCATGCCGCCCCATACCGCCAGCAGTCCGAAAGCGACGCTCGCGAGGGTATATGACACAAAGAGTCCCCACTGATTCGTTTCCAGCAGCCGCAGATTCTCCAGCGCAAAGGTCGAGAATGTAGTATATCCGCCACAGAATCCCACGATAAGGAGCAGACGGAGAGTCCGGTTTTCAGGCTCGTGCGCAAGCATCCATCCCGCGAAGAGGCCGATAAGGAAACATCCGGCCATATTGACGGCAAACGTCCCGGCAAACAGCCATCCGGCAGACACATACCGGGCTGCAAGGCGGGATGTAATGAACCGGAGGATGCTGCCGACCGCCCCTCCCATCCCCACACAGAGTATATCTTTCCACATAACGACAGGCACTTTTGGGTGCAAATGTACGATTTTTCGCCCACTCGCCGCGGCCGGCTACGATGCGGCCGGCAGTGATGAAGGGTGGCTTGATGCCGGACGAAATAACGGAAAAACCGTTTCATCCTGAAGAAAATAGGTCGCAACGGGCGCGGAATTACATCCGCCGGCAATAGAAAAATAAAAAGTCGTATCTTTGCACCTTAACGAGGACAAATATGCTGAATATAGTGATTTTCGGAGCTCCCGGATCGGGAAAGGGAACTCAGAGCGCAAAAATGAAGGAGAAGTACGGACTCGAACACCTCTCCACCGGAGAGATACTGCGCAGCGAAATTAAGGCGGATACGGAACTGGGAAGGCTGGCGGACTCGTATATGTCAAAAGGGCTTCTTGTTCCCGACGAACTGGTGATTGATATACTGAACGGCCTGATCGGCAGACAAGGCGACGTCAAAGGATTTATCTTTGACGGATTTCCCCGCACGCTCGCCCAGGGCGAAGCGCTCGGCAGGATGCTGAAGAGGCACGGAGGAGACGTACATGCCGTTGTCAGCCTGGAGGTGGACGAGGAGGAACTGATCGACCGCCTGTTGAAACGGGGCCGGATCTCCGGCAGAAAGGACGATAACCGGGAGACCGTCGAATCGCGACTGAAGGTATACCGCGCACAGACCGAACCCCTCAAGGAGTATTACCGGACGCGCGGCCTGTTAAAGAATATAGAAGGAACAGGTTCCGTCGACGGAATCTTCGCCTCCATCGAAAAAGAGATCGACCGGTTAGTGAAATAAAAATGGCTGAGACAAATTTTGTTGATTACGTAAAGATCTTCTGCAGATCGGGAAAGGGAGGACGCGGTTCCGTTCACCTGCGAAGGGAAAAGTATATCCCGAAGGGAGGCCCCGACGGGGGCGACGGCGGGGCCGGCGGAAACATTATTCTTCGCGGGAACCGCAATTACTGGACGCTGCTTCATCTGCGTTACCGGCGGCATATTTTCGCCGGGCACGGCGAAGGCGGTTCCAAGGCGCAGCGCTCCGGGAAGAAGGGCGAAAGCCGCGTGATTGAAGTGCCTTGCGGCACGGTCGCCTATGACGCACATACCGGGGAATATCTGTGTGACATTACGCATGACGGGCAGGAAGTGACTTTGCTGAAGGGCGGTCGCGGCGGTCTGGGCAACGTCCGTTTCAAGTCTCCCACGAACCGGACGCCCCGCTATGCGCAGCCGGGCGAACCGTATGAAGAACGGTGGATAATTCTTGAGTTAAAACTGCTGGCGGATGTGGGACTGGTCGGTTTCCCGAACGCGGGCAAATCGACCCTGCTTTCGGTCGTGTCGGCCGCGAAACCGAAGATCGCCAATTATCCCTTTACCACGCTCCGGCCCAATTTGGGCATCGTGGACTATCGCGACGGAAAGTCGTTCGTGATGGCCGACATTCCCGGAATTATCGAAGGCGCCAGCGAGGGGAAAGGTCTGGGACTGCGATTCCTCCGGCACATCGAACGCAACTCTCTGCTCCTATTCGTCATCCCCGCCGACGCGGACGACATAGGAAAGGAGTATCAAATCCTGTTGAACGAACTGACCCGCTACAATCCCGAATTACTGGACAAATCCCGTCTGCTGGCCATCTCGAAAGCGGATATGCTCGACGCTGAACTGATGCGGGAAATGTCATCCGGCCTGCCCGATATACCCGTCCTCTTCATCTCATCCGTCACGGGGTACGGAATTTCGGCGCTGAAAGATCTGCTCTGGCGCGAACTCAATTCGGATGATTACTTCCCGGTATCAGCGTCGCGCGAAGCACTGGTACACAGAAACCTCGATCTGTCCGGATTCGATTTCGAGCCGGAAGAAGAATTTCCCGATGACGCCGGAGCAGACGACGAGGCGCCGGAACCGGAGGATGACGACTGTTATGTGGAAGAAGATTTTTAATACCTGACGATGAAACCGCATCCCCTGTATGACAACCTGCTGCTGTTCGACCTGCTCGACAGAGAGGAGAACATCCTCCACTTCACCACCACCCGGACGGGCGGAGTGAGCGTCGGCGCCTACTCCTCCTTTAACATGGGGAATTTCTCGGACGACAGCCCCCTGCACATCCGTGAAAACCGGGAGATTCTAGCCCGCATGTTCTATATGGAAGCAAGCCGCTTCATCGTCCCCCACCAGACGCACGGCACCAGGGTGCTGACGGTCGACGGAAACTTCCTCCGCCTCGACCGCGCCACGGCCATTGAAACGCTGTACGGGGTCGACGCAACTGTTACGGGAGAAGAAAACATCTTTCTGTGCATTACCACCGCCGACTGCGTCCCGGTCATACTCCTCGACAGGCGGAACAGAGCGATAGCAGCCATTCATGCGGGATGGAGAGGAACAGCCGGACGTATTACCGAGAAAACCGTCAGGGAGATGCACCGTCAGTTCGGATCCTCTCCCGGCGACATGATTGCCGGCATCGGTCCGGCCGTAGGCGCCTCGCGCTACGAGGTAGGCACCGAGGTAGCAAACCTGTTTCACGAGCAGGGATTCGACCTGTCCGACGCAACCCTGTTCCCCGAAAGCGAGCGGAACGCCAAATACCGTGTCGACCTGAAAGAGATCAACCGGAGAGAACTGATCAGGCTTGGAGTACCCGAAAACAGGATCGAGAAGAGTGATCTGTGCACATTCGACAGGGACGATCTTTTCTTTTCCGCCCGTCGGCAAACGGTACATTCGGGGAGAATGCTCACGGGAATCATGATAAAGAGATAAATAAGAAGGGAGTGAAATCACAGTTTTTCACTCCCTCCCGTCCGGTAGACCGTTACGGTCTTTGCCGGAAGATTAATAACGTGCGCCTACCGCCTCCCAGTCGATGATTTTCCACAGCTCCTTCAGGTGATCGGCGCGGCGGTTCTGATAATCGAGATAGTATGAATGTTCCCACACATCAAATCCCAGAATGGGTGTCAGTCCGCTTGTGAGCGGATTACCGGCATTGCCCTCCTTCAGAATGGAAAGCTTTCCGTCCTTATCCTTTGCCAGCCATACCCATCCGGAACCGAACAGAGAGACTCCGGCAGCATTAAACTCTTCTTTGAATTTTTCGAACGAACCGAACTGTTCCCTGATGGCGTCAGCCAGTTTACCTTTCGGTTCCCCTCCCCCGTTTTTCCCGAAGGAGGTGAAATAGAGATTGTGATTGAGTACCTGTCCCGCATTATTGAATATGGCACCGTCGCTCTCTTTCACGACCGTTTCGAGCTCTGCATTTTCAAATTTCGTTCCCGCCGTCAGTCTGTTCAGATTCTCCGCGTAGGCCTGGTGATGTTTGCCGTAGTGAAGTTCCACGGTCTGTCTACTGATAACCGGCTCCAGGGCGTCGGTTGCATAAGGTAATGCTACTTTTTCGAATTTCATATTTACACTGTTTTTTAAATTGTTATTTACACTGTTTTTTGCGTTGGAGCCGTTGCAACTGATGATGGCCGGCAACGCGAATATTCCCGTCAATAAGTAATAATGAACAGGCTTCATATTCTTTTCATTTTTATAAAATCTTATTGTCCGATTATAACGAAAGTGATTCTAAAAATGTTCGGTCTCCTTTATACCGGTTCGCGCCAAACCGGGTGAAATGAAACAGCCCGACTGTTAACAATCGGGCTGTCAGTTATATTCGGAATGTTACCGGCAGATCCTTCGCCTGCTTACACACCTTCTCCGGTTTCCCCGTCACCGTTCTCCCCGTCATTCTCCCGCCGCGAAGCGGAAGGAACCTTTTCGCCGGTGCCGGCAGATATGTGTTCCGCCGGATCGTGAGGCACGGGCGGAGACGGCATGTCGGAAGATTCCTTATCATTCCTCAGAATCTCCAGGGAGCGCGAAACCCAGCGGCGCTTGCCGAGTATTTTCTCCAGGTCGTCAGAATAGATAATCTCCCTCTCCAGCAGGATTTCCGCCAGGCGGTTATGTCCCTCCGCCCTGTCGGCAAGAATCTGCTTCGCCCTTTCATATTGCAGGCCGATCATTGTCTTCACCTCGCTGTCGATCAGCCTGGCCGTTTCGTCGCCGTAGGGCTTCGAAAAGGTATACTCCTGTCCCGACGAATCGTAATAGCTCAGATTAGGCAGCTTTTCGCTCATACCCATGTAGGTGATCATGGCGTATGACTGTTTGGTCACGCGTTCCAGGTCGTTCATGGCGCCGGAGGAGATTGATCCTGTGAATAATTCCTCGGCAGCTCTTCCTCCCAGAAGGGCGCACATCTCGTCGAGCATTTGCTCCCTGGTGGTGATCTGGCGTTCCTCCGGCAGATACCAGGCCGCGCCCAGCGCCTTGCCGCGGGGCACGATGGTAACCTTTACCAGCGGATTGGCATGTTCCAGGAACCAGCTCAGCGTGGCGTGTCCCGCCTCGTGGATGGCGATAGTCTTTTTTTCGTCCTGGGTAATGATTTTATTCTTCTTCTCCAGACCGCCCACGATGCGGTCTACGGCGTTCATGAAATCCTCTTTCTGGACGAATTTCTTTTTCATCCGGGCGGCGATCAGGGCGGCCTCGTTGCAGACGTTCGCTATGTCGGCGCCTGAAAATCCCGGCGTTTGCCGCGCCAGAAAGTCGACGTCTGCGGACTCGTCTATTTTGATGGGACGGAGGTGTACCCTGAAGATTTCCCTCCGGTCGTTCAGGTCGGGGAGTTCCACGTAAATCTGTCTGTCGAAGCGACCTGCCCGCAGCAGGGCCTTGTCCAGCACATCCGCGCGGTTTGTCGCCGCAAGGATGATCACCCCGCTGTTTGATCCGAAGCCGTCCATTTCGGTGAGGAGCTGGTTGAGCGTATTTTCCCGTTCGTCGTTCGAGCCGAAGTTGTTGTTTTTCCCGCGGGCACGGCCCACGGCGTCAATTTCGTCGATAAACACGATGCAGGGAGCCTTCTCCTTAGCCTGCCGGAAAAGGTCTCTCACGCGCGATGCGCCTACGCCTACGAACATTTCTACGAAATCGGATCCGGAAATGGAAAAGAACGGTACGTTGGCTTCGCCCGCCACCGCCTTTGCCAGCAGCGTCTTCCCCGTTCCGGGAGGGCCTACGAGCAGCGCCCCTTTGGGGATTTTCCCCCCCAGGCTGGTGTAATTGCCGGGATTCTTCAGAAACTCTACGATTTCCTGCACCTCTTCCTTGGCTTCGGAGAGTCCGGCCACGTCTTTGAAGGTCACTTTCTGACCGGCGTCCCTGTCGAAGAGCTGCGCTTTCGACTTGCCTACGTTGAACACGCCTCCGCCGCCGGCAGCGCCTCCCTGCATCCGGCGCATCATCCATATCCAGAATACGATGATGAGTATGAAGGGGGCAGACGTGAGCAGTATTCCCCAGAATTCGGACGTGGAATCGAAGTGTACCTCTATTTCGTAACTCTTTTCCGCCTTTACCTTATCCATAAAGTCCGATACGGCGTCGGCGGAAGGTACGTTGATCCTGATCAGAGGAGTTTTTCCCGCCTTCTCTGCACTGTCTCCGAAAACGTGGCTGACGGACTCTTCACGCACGACCGCTTCGGCAATCTCCTTTTTCGTGTATATCACCACGCTCTTCACGCGATTGTCTTTCACGTACTGTTGAAATTCCGACCACTTCACCTCCTTCACGGAGGCGTTCTGCCCGAAAACCCACACTCCCGTGAGGAGCGCCAGCACAATGGCGTAAATCCAGTATGGGTTGAATGGCCTTTTGGGATTGCTGTTCCCGCCTGTTTTCGGCCGCAGGGCAGGCTGTTTATCCTGTTTGTTTTCTTTGTTTGTATCGCTCATTTGGCGGACTCTCCATTTCGTTTGAGTTATTGTAACAATCTGTTGAAAAATAAGTTTTAATCTGCGGATGGAATGTGCTCCAGGCGGGCGTCTTCCCAGAGACTGTCGATATTGTAAAAACTGCGAAGCCCGGGCAGGAATATGTGTACGATTATGCTGCCGTAATCCATGCCGATCCATTCGGCCCGCTGTTGCCCGTGTATGCGGAGAGGATTTCCTCCGGCATATTTCTTTACGGTCATCTCTATTGAACCGGCCAGTGCCGATACCTGTGTGGGTGTATTGCCTTCGCAAATTACAAAATAGTCGCAGACTGCGCCCGGCATGTCTTTTAATTGAATAGTACAGATATTTTTTCCTTTCTTTTCCCGGATTCCTTCAATAATACTCTGTAAGAGCGGATCTTTTTCTGTCATTCGTTGCTTTAAGTGAATTGATTGTGCAAAGATAGGTTCTTTTTTTAAAAGAAAATCAAAATAAATGTAAAAATCAGTGGCAGAGCGGGGAAGAGAGGTGTTGTTCAATGCTTGTTAGTTCGCTACATTCGTGTTATTCGTGCTTCGCACACAGCTCAGTAGCGCCGTTCCGGCGCTTCGCGGAACCTTCGCCGAGTTTTCCCGATACATTGATTATATAATTCAGACGACTGTTATATGTATTACATACATTATTATATCGCCTCTTCACAAACGCTTTTCATTAACGCGATCTGTATTGTCCTTTCCCTTCTTACTTCATCAATATTGTCCGGGTACATTGTATTTATCAGCTTTATCGCATAATCGGAAGCCCATAGCGCATGGTGCTTGACATGGGGACTGTTTGCTATCTGCGCCATGACTCTGTATGTTTTCTGCCTTACGGGGTCTTTCTCTTCGCGGGCTAATCCGAGAAGCTTGCCGGCGACGTTTCTTGCTGGCTGAAATTTTGCAAATCCTTTTCCCGTTTCCCCGTGCAGCCATTTTTTGTTTATCTCGAAACTTTCCGCCATTTCATCGCAGGGCTTCATGCCGGTGATTTCTAAAATGTGTTGCCCCAGTAACAGGCAATATGCTACCATTTCTCTGTGGCTTTTACTGTTGAATATCTCTTCGAGTTCGATTCTCAGTGCGGGTATGTCGCCGATTTTTTTGAATATTCCGGCATATTTGACCGTCTTCACAGCATTTTCGTCGGATTTGCCCGTTAATAAATGGCGGCGGCAAACGCTGTCTGTGTCAAGACAGTGCTTGCCGCCGCCCGGGCGGGTGTGTGATTCTTTACCGGATCGCTATAATGTACTTAGGCGCAGGTTTTTCCACAGCACTTTGATGCCTCCGCCGTCGTGGATTTGCAGCGCGATGCGTCCCTGTGCCTTACCGATCTTTTCGTCGGTGAGGTCGACCATCTCTTCGCCGTTGAGCCAGGTTTTCACGTTGTCGCCTTTCATCAGGATGCGCAGGGTGTTCCAGTCGCCCTCTTTCAGGATCTCTTCCTTTTCGTCGGGAATCTGTACCAGCCAGCCGCGTCCGTAGGACTCGTATATGCCGCCGGTGTCATATCCTTTGGGGGCTACTTCCACCTGCCAGCCGTTTACGATGGCGCCCGGTTCTACGAACGAGCGGATGAAGACGCCGGAGTTGCCGTCGGCTTCCTGCTTAAATTCCACGGTCAGGTCGAAGTCATCGTAGTATTCGCGCGTGGCAAGGTATCCGTACTGTTTGTCCGGGCCGCTTTCGCATACCAGAAGGCCGTCTTCCACATACCATTTTTCGGTTCCGTAGGGTTCCCATCCGTGCAGATCCGTTCCGTTGAACAGGTTCACTTCTCTGGTGCTGCGGGGAAGTTCCCGGATCTTTATGTTACGGAACCAGGCGGCCGAACCGTGATCCTGAAGGCAGATTGCGCCTTTGAGCGCCAGTCCGTATTCGGGAGCGTTTTCCCATTTTCCGCTGTGCTTGCGTGTGAACCAGTCTTCCGTCCAGGCTTCAAATTCGACTGCTTTTTCGCCGTTGAGCCAGTGTTCCACATGGCCGTTGTCGAAGACAATCCTGGAGGTGTTCCACTCTCCGGCGGGCTTGACGACGGTCTTTTCAGGATCGGTCGTGTGCATGGCGTAGTCCGCGCCTGTTTTCTGCCACTCTTCCAGCGGTTCGGGGAATCCGAAATCGTCGATCAGCTGGTATTCGGGGCCGGTCACGTAGGGAACGGCAAACTTCGGGTGTTCCACCACGTGATACAGTATGCCGCTGTTGCCGCCGTCGGCTATTTTCCAGTCCCATACCAGTTCAAAATTCTCATACGTTTTTTCGGTGACGATGTAGCCGTGTTCGTCGGCGCCTTCGCCTTTGGCCCGGATCATGCCGCCGTCGGCGAACCAGGGGGCTGTCAGTTCCGTGCCGTTGTAGTCGCGCCATCCGTTCAGCGTTACGCCGTCGAAAAGCAGTTCCCAGCCGTCGGCTATTTCCTGCTGCGTCAGTGTGTTGTGCTTCGGTTCTCCGGTGCAGCCGGCTGTTAAAACTATCATACTCATTGCTGTCAGTAAAATAAATTTGGATCTCATTACTTCTTTCTTTTTAATAGGGATTAAACTTTCATTTAACGGGATAATTACCGGGTGCAAAGATACCGAAATGATGTTAATATGAAAGTTTTTTCGCATAATTTCTTCTCTGCGACGCCGATTCTTTTCTCCCGTTGTCGCTTTCCGCACGGGGGCGGGCTGGGGGAAACGGGCAGGAATCCGGCTCTTTTAAACAATGCTTTGCAAAATTCGTTTTATATTCGCGGTTTAATAAATAATTTATCCTGTTTTGAATTTTATTGATTTGGCGATGGAGAGGGGCGTTGGCGATCTCTCATTTGTGGCGGCGACCGGTTTTTTTGACGGTGTGCATGTCGGCCACAGGTATCTGATCGATCAGGTGAAGACGGCGGCAGTCGGGCGCGGACTTCCTTCTGCCGTGATCACCTTTCCGGTGCATCCCCGCAGGGTGCTGCAAAAGGATTATCAGCCGGCGCTCCTGTGCGGGTTTGACGAGAAGGCGGAACGGTTGTCGTCTACGGGTGTGGAGTATTGTATCAGCCTTCCGTTCACGGTCGAACTTTCGCGGCTCTCTGCCGGAGAGTTTATGCGGGGGGTGCTGAAGGAGCAGCTTCACGTGGATACGCTGCTCGTGGGGTACGATCACCGTTTCGGACGCGACAGGGAGGAGGGTTATCCCGAGTACCGCCGGTATGGGGAGGAACTGGGGATTGAGGTGCTTCCTGCTTCCTGCTTTCGGGTCGGGGACGGGGAGGTGAGTTCGTCGCAGATACGCCGGCTGTTGAAAGCGGGGAGGATGAGGGAGGCTAACGGGTTGCTGTCGTATAATTACAGGCTGTCTGGCCGGATTGTGGAAGGTTGTCGGGTGGGCCGTACTATGGGTTTTCCGACGGCCAACATGCAGGTCTGGGAGCGTTATAAAGTGATGCCTGCGCCGGGCGTTTATGCCGTGTGGGTGTACCTGCGTGACCTTGTCCGTCGCGGAATGCTCTATATCGGGAGACGCCCTACGTTACATTCCGGCGGCGAGATAAGCGTGGAGGTGAATATTTTTGACTTCGACGGCAATCTTTACGGCGAGTCGATCAGCGTGGAATTTATTGATTTTGTCCGCACCGACCGGAAATTCGCTTCCAAAGAGGAGCTGATGGCGCAGATCCGCCGGGACAGGGAGGTGGTGGAGCAGCGGTTGAACGGTAAGGTATAGGGGCAGGGGAGTGCTGTCTCGACCGACGGACATTCCCGTGCGTTCGGTGCCCCGCGCGGCGGAGAATGTCTTAAAAGATCTTCCGCATATTTAATGCTCTGTGGTACGCCGCCGCATTGCGTGCATGTTCGGCGTCAGTGGTGGCGAAGTTGTGCCGGCCCGAGAGGTCGTCTTTGGCGCACATAAACAGGTATCTGTGCTGCATGGGCGTGAGGGTGGCTTCCACGGCCGGGATGGAGGGGATCCGGATCGGTCCCGGCGGCAGTCCGGCGTTTCTGTAAGTATTGTAGGGTGATTCCACTTCAAGATGCCTGTAGAGGATCCGGCGCAGCGAGAGGTCTCCCACGGCGAATTTGACCGTGGGATCGGATTCCAGCCTCATCCCCCTGTGCAGGCGGTTGAGGTACAGGCCTGCCACGATGGGATATTCGTCGGCATACGTAGCTTCTTCTTCCACGATGGAGGCCAGGATGGAGATCTGTACCGGCGTAAGCCCTGTTTTTCCGGCCTTTTCTTTTCGCTCTTCGTTCCAGAAGAGATCATATTCCCTTTTCATGCGTTTCAGCAGCTTGTCGATGCTTATGTTCCAGTAAACTTCGTAGGTATTGGGGATGAACATCAGGATGAATGTCTGTTCGTCGAATCCGAACTTTTCCGCACGGGTGGGGTCGTTAAGGGCGTTCAGCAGCGAGAGGCTGTCGATCATCAGTTGCTGCGAGAGGCGTCCCGCCAGATTTTCACCGGTGCGCATATTGTTGAACGTAAGGCTTACCGGCGCCTGGTTGCCCGACCGCAGCTGGCGTATCACATCGGGCATTGTCATGCCGTCGCAGACGGCATATCTCCCGGATTTCACCCTGTTGGGATAATTCATCCGTTCGGCCAGCCGCCGGAATATCTTTTCCGAGGGAAGTCCCGCCTTCTCCTCCAGTTGCCTGACCACCTCCTCATAATTTTCCTCCCGGTCAATATAGATGTATACCGTTTCAGGAAGCGAGAAGGGTTGAAAGATCATATTATAGAGGCGAAGTCCTGCCACGGCGCATATCAGCAGCAAAATACCGGCGATAGCCGGAAGTATCCTGTTTTTTTTCTTTTTCATAGTCTGTTTCATATTTGCGGGGGATTTTGAGAACCCCGCTGCAAAAATAGAAAGATTCATCTGAAAAAGTCACCTTTTCTTTGACAAGTTAAAAACAAACTTGTATATTTGCACCCGATTTTGTAAGAAATCTCCCCGGAAGTGTGGGTGAGTGGCTGAAACCACCAGTTTGCTAAACTGACGTACGGGT
>JAIRSV010000024.1 GCA_031255275.1 Proteiniphilum sp. | reverse complement strand
AACAAAACCGCCCGCCAGCAGTTGGAAAAGCAACTGGCGGTGCGTGTACGGGCGCTTCCCACGCTGCAAAACAAGGAATCGGCGCTGCGCGTGGAGGTGAAAAAGACCAAAACGGAGATTGAACTGCTCGACAGGGAACTCGAAGAAAAAATCAAATCGTACGATAAAATGGTCGGCCTCTGGACGGAGTTTGACCCCTCTCTGTTGCGCGTGAAAGACGTGCACCTCTCCAGGAGGAAGATTGCGGGAGTGCTGCTGCCGATGCTTGACAGCGTCGATTTCGAGGTTCGCCCGTTCAGCCTGTTCAACCGTCCCAAGTGGTTTCTCGACGGACTGAAAACCCTCGAAGGATTGGCCGAAACGGGGATCCGTCGCGATTTTCAGGAAATACGGCTCGCGCGACTCGAATATGCGCGAAAGAAAACTACGCAAAAGGTCAACCTTTTCGAGAAAGTGCAGATACCGGGCTATCAGGAAGCCATTCTCAAGATAAAACGTTATCTGGAAGACGAGGAGAATCTCTCCAAGTCGTCGCAGAAAATTATGCGGGCGCACCAGGAACAGCGCCGGCAGAAGGAGGGTAGCGTATGGTAGCCAGAATGAAAAAATTTGTCTTCGTCGCCTTCCACGGCGATTACGACCGCTTCCTTCATGCCTTGCGCGACCTGGGAATGGTGCACGTGGCGGAGCAGGACAGCGTGAAGGTGGATGACGAAAGCCTTTCGACCTCGAAGCGGCTGGGCGAATCCATCAAAAAGCTAAAGCAGTTGCGCGACAGGAAAACGCCTGAACCTCTTCTCGAAGCCGACGCGGAACGGGGTGCAAACATCCCCGCCGAGATAGAAAAAATCGAAAACCGCAAATCAGCCCTCAACCAGCAGTTACAGCTCTGCCTCAAGGAGCGTGACGCGTTGCGTCCCTGGGGCAGCTTCGACCCGGAGAATATCCTCCGCCTGAAAGAGGCCGGCTGTCATATCCGGTTTTTCACCGTCGCCGACCGGGAATACAATCCCGAATGGGAAACGGTCTGCAACGCCATCGTCATTCAAAAAGAGGCGTCGAAAACCTGTTTCATCACGGTGACGACGGAGGCGCAACCTGCCGTCGAACTGCCGCTCGAAGAGATGAAAACTCCCAAAGCGTCGCTCGACGCCCTCGACGCCCTCATCGCCTCGCTGCACGAGCAGATACACGGAGAGGATGATGCGCTGAAAGCGCTTTCGGCCGAAATCCCGTCGGTGGAGGCCGCTCTGAGGGAACTGGAATCCGAACTGTTTTTCACGCGGGTCGCCCGCAGCGCGACGCCCGCCGCCGACAGCAGGCTGATGCTCCTGCAGGGCTGGGCGCCGAAGGAAAACGCGGAGGAGGTTGCCGCTTACCTTGATTCGCAGGACGTTTACTATCAGGTATCCGACCCTGCGCCCGGCGACGACGTTCCCGTCAAGTTCAGGAACAACCGCTTCATGCGGCTCTTCGAACCGATTGCCGAACTCTACATGCTGCCCAGATACAGCGAAATAGACCTCACGCCTTTCTTTGCTCCTTTCTACATGATCTTCTTCGGACTGTCGCTGGGAGACATCGGCTACGGCTCATTCCTGCTGATTATGGCTACGCTGGCGAAAGTCTTCGGAAAGAAAAAAATACCCGCTTCCATGCACGGAATGTTGCTGCTGGTACAGATACTCGGATTTTCCACCATGGCGTGCGGACTGCTCACCGGCGGATTTTTCGGCTTCAGCATCTACGAGACCGGCATCGACTTCTTCCGGAATATGAAAGACCGGGTCTATTTCGACAATTCGCAAATGTTCATGCTCTCCCTTGCACTGGGCGTCGTGCAGATCATGTTCGCCACGTTCCTCAAGATCGTGAACCGCGCCCGACAGTTGGGATGGATGCACGCACTCTCCACCATCGGATGGTTCGTCCTGTTCCTGAGCCTGATCGCAGCCGCTCTCCTCCCGGCCGTCATGCCGATGGGGGGAAACGTACACCTCGTCGTGACAGGGATTTCGGCCATACTGATCTTCTTCTTCAACTCACCGGGAAAGAATCCGCTCATGAACGTGGGACTCGGCCTGTGGGACACGTATAACATGGCTACCGGTCTGCTGGGTGACGTCCTGTCATACGTGCGCCTCTTCGCGCTGGGACTCTCCGGAGGTATCCTGGCGAGCGTCTTCAACAGCCTCGCCCTCGGGCTGCGTCCCGACAGTGTGATCGGCGGCCCGATCGTATTCCTGCTCATCTTCCTCTTCGGACACGCCATCAACATGTTCATGAACGTGCTCGGCGCCTTTGTCCACCCCTTGCGGCTCACCTTCGTGGAGTTCTACAAGAATGCGGAGTTTGAAGGGGGGGGCAGGAAATATAACCCTTTCAGGAAATGAGGGACAGGTATTTAACAGCACAAAAATTCAAATCAATAATAAACAATAAAACATTATGGACACCAATTTATTAATCGCCTACACAGGCATCGGACTTATGATTGCACTTTCGGGTATCGGCAGCGCCTACGGGGTTACCATTGCCGGAAATGCCGCTATCGGAGCATTGAAGAAAGACAGCAGCAAATTCGGGAATTTCCTCGTGTTGACGGCCTTGCCCGGCACACAGGGACTGTATGGCTTTGCCGGATACTTCATGTTTCAGAGCATTTTCGGCGTTCTCACGCCCAACATCACTGCCATCCAGTCAGCTGCCGTCTTTGCGGCGGGATTCGCTATGGGTCTGGTGGGATTATTTTCGGCCATCCGTCAGGGGCAGGTTTGCGCCAACGGTATCGCCTCCATCGGGCAGGGAAATGATGTATTCGGGAACACGCTTATCCTGGCCGTATTCCCTGAACTGTATGCCATCGTAGCGCTTGCAGGAGTATTCCTTATCGGTTCCGCCGTAGGCTGATATGCGTTCCGGGGAAACCGGGCAAAAGTATAATCCGTGAAAGGGCTGTCTCAAGATTTTCTTCGAGACGGCCTTTTTTTTCGTTTCAGCTTCCTGCGCCGCGAGCGAATGGTCATTGTGAACCGTCAGAAATCATTGTGAATGGCCAGAAATCATTGTGAATGGCCAGAAATCATTGTGAATCGTCAGAAATCATTGTGAATGGCCAGAAATCATTGTGAATCGTCAGAAATCATTGTGAATCGTCAGAAATCATTGTGAATCGCCGGAAATCATTGTGAATCGCCGGAAAAAATGACCTCTGTTCAGAAGAAAGTGGAAAGCGGGAAGTTGAAAATGAAGCGGTTGGAAAAATGGAGAAGTGGAGAAAACCAGCTCGGGGAGCGCCCGAGTGGCAAGGGGCGGGAGCTTCATTAATTGAAAATGGACAGTTGACAGTTGAAAATGTTTTTAAAGACGTCGAGAAGTGGAGAAAACCAGCTCGGGGAGCGCCGGAGCGGCAAGGGGCGGGAGCACCCGCCCCGACGAGCGATTTCGGAGCGCGACAGCGCGTAGTTACATTATCACATCATCACAAATGTACAGGGCAAGGCTATGCCTTGCCCTGTTCTCTTTATCGTTCGTCGGGGCGGGTGCTCCCGCCCCTTGCCACTCGGGCGCTCCCCGAGCTGGTTATACCCCATTATCACATTGCTCCATTGAATAC
>JAIRSV010000005.1 GCA_031255275.1 Proteiniphilum sp. | reverse complement strand
GCCCACATCAGGTCGATATGTTTTGCCTGGTCGGACGGGGTGGTATAGGCGATAGTCATCGAAGGCGAATTTGTTCCGCCCGTCGTTACGTCGATCACCGGGTCGCCGGCCGCCGGGTTCTGGTTCTGTTCCGACCGGGGGTAGTAACCGAAAAAGGCGAGTTTCGCGCTCGATTGCACAGGCCATTTGGCAATGGGGTCGTATACGAAACCCGAACCGCTGGCCGTGACTTTTGTATTCTGCAGCGGTGCGTATGGCTCGATACTGCTTCCCGTGGCGATCTTGCTGTAAGCGTAAACGCCGAACGATCCGCCGGAGGGGATATTGTATCCGCTCTCGATGGGATGTCCTGACGCCGCACGGCTCTGCGCAGCGTTCTTATTCACTTTCGGAGAGAACAGTATGGGCTTGCCGTTGTTGTCCAAGGCCGATTCCATATCCGGTTCGACTACGCAGCCGGCCATCCCCGCCGTCAGCAGCAGAGCGCCCACGACCGGAAGCCATTTTTTGAATATGCCTGATATATATTTTGTTTTCATATCGTATCTTTTTTTACTTGATTACACTTGACGCCGGCCACATTGCCGGCAGTGAAACCCTTGATTGACGTTTTATTGACCAGGATTTACCACTTTGATAGTCGTTTCGTTCAGGATCGCTTCGGTAGCCTTGTCGCGGAATATAATCACGAGGTTACCCTCCGCTTGCGCGCTGAGTCCAGAGTAATCCTTGGTCGTGACGGTGATAGAGCCGTTTCCCGAACCGGATATATAGGCCGACGACGGGCCGCCGTTCCATCCGGTTCCCGGGTCGAGCAGCGGTTCGCCCAGCATCGAGTTGTTGCCGTTACCTCCGGGTACAACGGTCACTTCGTTCGTACCGCGCTTGATCGACGCATCCCAATTGGTATTCGAAGTAATCCGAATACTGTAGGTATTGCCGTCGGCCGGTATCTCCCGCCCGTTCGAATTGGTCGAGAGCGAGGGTACGAACTGGTCGCGGACGCAGCGGACGGACAAGCCCTGAGAACGGGTCGCCACATCCCCTCCCGGCGTCACAGTACCATTCGAGTTGATGTCCAGGTAGTACGCATTATTGTTTTGTTTTGCTTTCGCCCCGTGGAAATAACCGCGTGACCCCGTATTAGCGATAACAGATGCCGACGTTCTGATTCCTCCATACGGATACCATCCGCCGATCGATGCGTTCGACGCTCCCAATTTTGTGTTGTCCTTAGCCAAAGTGCTTCCGGTTTGATAGCCGAAAGGCTTTTCCTCTGCAGGAATTTTCCATCCCGAAGGACATGGGTCATAGGCGGTTTTTCCATCATTGTCCCACGATGTATCCCCGTTTGACCCCGACCATAACGTGGAGAAGTTCGCAGGATTGTTTACCGAATAAGGCAATGATGCATTTATTTCGGCAGAGAAGGCAACTTCTTCGCCGCGGCTATTATACACCGTGCGTTGCGTATTGCCGTTTATTGTAGTGGCAGCAGGGAACGGGTCTTTACGGCCGAACTGGTAATGCAGTCCGATAGCGCCGGGATCCCCCGGTGTCGGGTTCATTGCGCCGAGGTTCCTGTCCATAAAGCCTCCGCCCGCATTTACCGGTTTGTAATCCGTCACCCAGATATGCCAGCTCCAAAGAAAACCTTCTCCCCCGTCGCGCACGCCGTTCCTGTTCTTATCGTTGTAAACACCGACAAGCGCGTTGCCCTCGTTATTGGCGGTAACGGTGAGGATGGGAATGTTGTATTTGTTCTGATCGGACTTGAAAACATTTACGGTATAACTTTTCACAACCTCATTGGTACCCTTTTCCGCCCAGATAAGTTCACCCCTGAGATTCATCATTTCATCTATCCATTCGACGGAAAGATCTCCGGCGGCCATGGCCTTCTGAACTTGTCCGAAGAGGGGAATAGCGATCGTTTTATTCATTTCGACAATGTAGCTGTTTGCCGTCGGCTGCAAAGCGACTTCTCTTTCGAGGGGTATCTCGCAATTCTCGCCCCAGGGGGTAACGCCCACCGTAAAATCTATCCGTTTCGCTCCGGTAAAAGCGTCGTCGGGAGAGTCGTGTCCCGAGGCGGAAACCTTCGTGATATTGAAGGTGTAGTGATGATTGCGCAGCACGTGGAGAAATGTTTCATCGTCGCCCGTACCGGTCGAAAAGTCGGCGCGGTAGTAAGTCGGTTTGCTGTCCGAACCGTAGATTCCGCCCACCACGATACAGGTACGCAGAAGGTAATCTTCAGGTGTAGTGTGGCTGGCGCCGATATAGTTTTCCGACTCGAAAATGTAAATCTCCGTCGCGCAGTTATCGGTGACGGTGTTTATCTCGGCGCGTCCGTTTTCATTATCGTAAAGAACAGGCCCTTTTGTCAGGACTGAACCGGCAGGCACGTTCGGGGCGATAGCCCTCGGCGGCGTGGCGGAGTTGTTCCATCCCCCTGCCGCCGGAGCAAGCGAGCCTTCCGTATTGTAGTTGTAGACACGTATGCTGGAAAGTTTGAAGTTCTCCGCGCTCACGCTCACGTCCACCCGCGCCAGCATACGGGTCAGCGAAATGTTTTCCGCTTCGGTGATTTCTCTGTCGCCGGAGATCGATATATTGCCTATATTGCCCCACATGGGGATAAGTTTGTAGGCGGCGTCTGCGCTGTTCGCTATCCATTTACCGCCGGCCGGCATTTTTTCGGTCAATGCCGCCAGAACCTCACTTTTCGTTTTTCCGGTCAGCGCAGCCTTTGCAACGAGTTCGCGGGCGTTGGCCAGCATCACCATGTCATAATTGCCCTGACGCATCTTGACGGTGAACGATTTTTTCCGGAAGTCGGAACCGTCAACGATGTCCGCGCCCGAGCAACGGGCGTTGTAGACCCAATTTCCTCCCTGTTCAAAGATCAGTATGTCTATTGTCTGCACATGGTTCTCGTCACTCTGTGTCAGGGAGCGTAATGCGGATGCGTTACCGGGCAGTTGTACCGAGAATTTTACCAGCGCCTCGCCGTTGCCGGGGTTGTTCGGAGTGTCCGGAGTGTCCGGAATGTCTACCCCGTAATCTACCACGCAGGAAGCCAGCACGAGCAGTATCGCTCCCGCCGACAGTATCCGTGTAAATTGCCGTTTTATACTTTTCATATATCGTTTCATCCTATTCGCGGGTTAGAACTCTTTCCACATATACAGGCGACCCCATTCCGTCATCTCCACGCTCACGTTTACCGCCGATTTCAGATCTATCAGGACATTGGTAAGTCCGCCCCTTTTGACGTTTATCGAATTGCCGGTACTGCTGTCTTTCGAAACGGTCGCGATAAGTTCGTCGCCGTGGAATACGTCTATCATGACGCCCTCTTTGGGGAACATGTTGAACGGCGGTACGTGATATTCTTCCGTGTTCCTGTTGTTCACGAGGGAGACGACAGGCAAATAAGCGATCATGTCACCAGTCATTTTTCCATTAAAATTCATCATGGAGGGCGTTTCACGCACGACCATGCGGAAATTATTGTCATCATAACCCGTGAAGGACTTCAGGTTTCGCAGGGTTACGGTCATGCTGCCCACTTCGCGGTACATGGAAATGACTTTTCCGCCTTTGGATTTGCTGCCCGCAATGGTAATCCCTCCTCTGAAAAGGTCGTCGGGGGAATCGACATACGGAGATGCGGTTGCGCGTGTACGGGATCGTAATTCCACAAAACAGTCGGTCAGCAGGTCGCCCGGCCTCGGATCGGTGAAGGTCTGGGAACCCTGTCTGAGGTTTCCCCAGGCCACGATATACAATTCCCTGTCCCTGTTTCCCAAAATGGTCACCTTTTTCTTCATGCTGGCATCTATCTTATACATAAAGCGGAAATCATTGTTGAATAAGAACAGCGACAAGTCCTTTATGTTGTTCGTATCGAGTTCGACGTCCGAACTGCGATCGTGGGCCTGCACCGTTATGGAAAGACAGTCTTCCAGGTTCTCCTTCAGGCAGCCGGCAAATGATGCCGTCAGCGCCAGGAGGAAGAGCAGGTGCAGCGGGATGTTCGTAATTCTTTTTACCGTCATAATTTGTTTCTTTTGCAGTCTTTAGAGATATGCGCCCCATCCAAGCGGCGCATACCGACAGGGTGTTATGCCGTCGGCATATTTTGTTTTATAAGGGTCGCCGTCCACCCGGAAACGGCAACCTTTTTCAAAAGTCGGGTTATTTTAGTCACCAAAAGTCTTGTCGAGTGTAACGGCGACCCATTCGTTCAGTGTTAAGGAAACGTCGATCCTGGACGAAACGACCGGCTTGGTCGGGTCATCGGTACCACCCGTACTACCCGGATATTCGCCACCCTCTTTGAAGCGCGGGTCTCCCTTCAGCGTGATGGTGATTTCATAGCTTTTGCCGCGCGTGATAAATTCGGGATTGCTGGCGGCGCTACCCCAGTTCTCGTAAGAAGCCAGGTGGACGGGGAAGTAAATAGGCCTTTTGGCATAGGTTCCTTTGATGAGAACGATGGTCGGAAACTCGTCCGCCGTTTTGGCATTGTTTTCGAATACATAGTAGCAATAGGTATCGGCAAATTTGCCGTCGACAGTGTCCGAAAACAACTCTTCGTCAACGGTGTAATTATCGTCAGCAGGATAGATGAAAGACGGATCCGGTTTTCCCATACCCTCGTAATACAGTTTACCGAACGATGCTTCCGGAATAAGAGACTCTCCGGGAAGATTGGATTTTCCGAAAAGCTTGGACTTTCCGCCGGCGTTCAGCACTACTACTTTTTGGAGAAAAAGCGAGCTGTCGTTTCCAAGGTGTTCATAATATTCCGCCATTTCACCGGAAGACTTAATCTTCACCGTGATACGGGCTGCGATGAAAGTCAGCTGTACATTGACAGAGGCTACGAAATTGCTCCCGGACTGTTTGAAGTCGCCGGGTTTCAATTCGGCAGAACCGGTCGCCCAGCGTGCGGATTTCTGTAGGCCGCCTTTCTTAGAAGCCAAATCAGCGATATAATTCTTGACTGCTGTTTCGTTCTCCAACTCTATATCGCCTGCGTTGGCGATCACATACACGCGCCTTGCCCGTGTGTTTACCATAAGGCCGGTTTCTTTCGTCAGCTCTTTACCGTCGCCGCTATATCCTGACACCAGGGTACCGTCGCCGTTCACTGCAAACGCCTTGAAGTTTTCAACTTTGTCGTCACTGGGAAGATTTTTTCCCGCTGCACGTGTCATTTCCGACGATTTTATACCGATACAGAGGACTGCTTTGTCGCCGTCGCCGATAATTAACTCATCACTGGTCTTACTGCAAGACACAAGAACTACTGCCGCTAAAGCGGCCAAAAGAATTTTTCTCATAAATACAAAAATTAGAATTGAAAATTGTTTAAACTTTAAATTTATTATCTCTTTTATTACTTGCTGTGATTATTCGATTTTGTTTCATATCCCGTCGGCCGCCGGCGCCGGACACATTCCGGTACCTCTTCCGGCCTTGCCTTGCAGGCCTTTACGGGCAGGTTGTTCCAAACTTTGCCCTGCCCGCATATTTTCGGGGGGGAGGGGCAAATATCGTGTGTGCAGCCAACGATATGTACAACAGAATCTTCATTTTTTTTGCTTGGCGGATTATTTAAACTGTGAAGGGTAACAAGTGATACTTGTTGCGGTATCTTGCAGAATGTTACTCTTAATTGTCACACTTGGAGCCGTCCGCTTACGTCTCCTGATCTTACTCCTGTTCTACCCCTGCTGTGATAATTAATAGGGCAAAAAGGTCGATCTCAAATTTCTTCTTTCAGTCTTTCGGAAGTGCCGGCGGATATGCCTCGAACGGTTGCCGTTCTTTTGTTTTACTACCGGTATTTCTATCGTGTCTGTAAGAAAACGGTGCAAAGGTACATAAATTTTTATCCCTCCCAATAAAATTACTCTAAAATAATATTAATCAGCTACGCGTTAAAAGGATAGCTGTATTATTTCTCCCCTGGTATGCCGCCGGATTATATTATTTCACTGTCTGCTTTTCGGGTATATTCGATTACGTAACAAACATAGAATCAACTACCTGATTCATCATAAATCATCTTTAATTTGATACATTATTATGACTCTGTCCATTCGCTTCGCTGCTGTTCATAATGAAGAGAAGTGAAGAAATTGAAGAAATTGAAAAGTAAAGTTTCTCAGGGCTTTGTCTGTGAAAAATTGAAGATGAGACGGCGCTTTGCGCCTTCTGACTTCCAATTTCTAACTTCATACGAATTTCGGTTCAGACAGCATGTGCAGCATGAATAATGCACGGGGTGCGAATAATGTGCCGGACGGGTATCTCTCTTCCGATTTCAAAACGGCAACAGTCGGCAAAAAAGAAGGTTCGGATGAAAAAATAACCGGGAAAATGACAAATAAAGGATTTTTTTGACAACGAATATCAGGATTTAAGTGTATATCTTTGTCACCATCATTAAACAACAGAGGATTGATCTTTTTTATTTATGAAAAATCTTCATCGGAGACAGGCCGGCGGAAATATCGATGGTCACTCGCCGGAATCTTTATGAAGGCTGAAGCGGAAGAAGATGATGTTACCGCGTGACCCTGTTTTTAATTTATGCGACTGATTTACAATATGAAATATATGGAACAAATGAAACAATTGAGACTGCCCACATGCCGTATACTGTGTACCGGCTGTTCGGCCTGTTACAGTATTTGCCCGAAAAACTGTATCGCGATGAAGCCTGATCAGGAAGGATTTCTTTATCCCGAAATTGATCCGGAGAAATGTACCGATTGCAATAAGTGCAGGAAAATTTGTCCGGTGAATAAAGAAAATCGGAGAACAGAGGCATATAACGGCCAAACTGTTTATGCGGCGATAAACAAAAACGAATCCGTACGGAATAAAAGTACATCCGGCGGCATGTTCAGTTTATTAGCCGGGGAAGTAATCCGTAAAAACGGGATTGTTTTCGGAGTGAAGTTTAACGGCAATTTTGCCGCAGTGCACGCCCGTGCGGATACTGTGGAAGGGGTTGCGGCGTTTTACGGATCAAAATATGTGCAAAGCCGCATCGGTGAAACATTTAAGGAGTGTAAACTTTATCTGGATCAGGGAAAATACGTCGCATTCAGCGGCACCCCCTGTCAGACAGGGGGATTAAAGGCTTATCTGTCGAAAGATTATGAGAATTTACTCTGTATAGATATTATCTGCAAGAGCGTTCCTTCCCCAAAAGTCTGGGAGGAATATCTCGGATACCGGGAACGGAAAAGCGACTCAAAAATAACCGGAATCGCCTTCAGGTACAAGAATCCCAGCTGGCATAACTCGTTGCTCCGTTTTCAGTTCGAGAACGGGACTGAGTACAGGGAAACCGGAAGAAATGATCCGTATCTGCGGATTTTCGGGTCTGACATCTGTGCAAGATATTCCTGTTACAAATGCAGCTTCAGGACGCTGAACCGGGAATCGGACATAACCATTGCGGATTTTTGGGGGATAGAGCATTTATGTCCCGAAATGTTTGATAATAAGGGGACATCGCTGGTAATGATCAATTCAAAAAAAGGAGAGGAGTTCTTTGAAAAGGTAAGGGAGAAGTGTGTCTTGCGGCGCTTTGACATAAACCCGGCAATACGGTATAATCCACGGGCGGTACGTTCGAGAGAGAAGCCGATAAGAAGGCTGGATAAGAGGCGGAAGAAATTCTTCAAAAATTTGAATGTTTTACCATTTGACGTGCTGGTAAAAAAATATATTAACGATTCAATTGCCACAAAGGGTTACAGGTTTATAAGAAGATGCCTGGGGAAAATAAAACGTATGACGGGTGCAGCGGGAGAATGACGGGTGAACAGTGCGAAGCGTCTGCTCCGGCGGACGCTTATGTGTTAATGTGAATGGCGGAGCGCCCATGTGTTAACGCGAATATTGTAGCGGAGGGGAGATTTTTCGCTCCGGATTCCGGGTCTGCGCCACGGAAACAGGATTTTTAACCCATGAACGGGGTATTTGAGGCTCCGGGAAAGAATCTTTAACCCATGAGCGGGCGATTTTAACCTCCGGACATGGCGTTTGACTCTCCGGGAGTCGATTTTGATTATCGGAGAGTCGCGCTTGACTCTCGAAAAGCTGAACTTGATTCCAAAAGAGCTGAACTTGATTCCAAAAGAGCTGAATTTGATTCTCTGAAAGTCTGCATTGATTCCGGAAGCGCTGAATTTGACTCTTTGAGAGTACCGATTGATTCTCCGTGAGTCGTGTTTGACTCCGGGAGTGTTGAACGCGACTCTCCGGAAGCCGGTCTTGATTCCCGGAGAGTAGAACATGGTGCGGGGATATAAAAAATCCCCGCCGGGGGCGGGGATGATTCCGTCTGAAGCGGGATATTTTTCCGTTCAGAGCGCCGCGTCGCCGTCAGAGGGGAGTGGCTCCCTTTTCTTATGCCTGGTTCCGGGGAAACGGGCCTTCAGGTCGGCGTATATTTCCTTTGCGCCGGGGACGTTTTGCGTGGCGGCGACTTTCACGGCGTTGTAGAAGACGAGCGCCGTCCGGTAGGCATCGCTGCCGGCGGCCATCATCGTGTCGTCAATGCTGTCGGAGAGCTGCCTGGCGGCGATGTGTATGCTGCGCAGGCCGATGGCGTCAGACATGTCGGAGTCAAACCCGGCGATGTCGAGATACGAGGGGCACAGCGACGGATACAGGTGTATGTAGTTCTGCGCCTTTTCGACGAAACTCAGCGTCTTGTCGCCCATCTTCAGCATCTTATGCCGTTCGTCCGGAGTCAGCGCCAGCCGGTAGGGGGCAAGCCGGGTCAGGGCTGACTTGATGTCGGCCCGTATCTGAGCCAGTACTTCGGGGGGGATCGGTGTCACATGCATCTCTTTCATTCTCTGCTCGCTTTCCTCTTTATTTGCATCGGGAATTATCTGTGGGGCAAAGATACCGATTTTTTTGAATGTTGCGTCGTACGGCGGGGGATGACATTGGCGGCGTCAAATATCTTTCCCCCTCCACTTGCCGCTGCGCAGGTAGAAGTGGGAGAGGAGCGCCAGGGAGAGCCAGTAGACATGTTCGGTGGTCCAGGCGACGGCGACGGAGAGGCGCAGGCGTATGATGACGAGCCACATGTAGAAGAGGTAAAAGAGGAGTGTGATGATCTCGAACTTGAGGGTGGTGCGTGTATTGCCTGTGCCTGAGACGACGTTGAGGAGTATCATCCCGATGCTGTAGAGGGGTAGCGACGAGAGCAGGACGCAGAGGGGCAGAACGGTGTCGGAGACGAGGGCGGGATCGTCGGTATATACGTGGATCATTGTCCGCGGGAAGGCGAAGACGACAGCCGTCACGCCGAGCGTCACACCCAGGCTCACGAGGGTTATGCGTCGGGCGAGGTGTGAGACATCGTTCAGCCTTCCTGCGCCGATGGTGTTGCTGACCAGCGTGCCGGCTACCGATCCCAGGGCCTGCGGGGGGATGGTGAGGATGGTGTAGAAGCTCCGCACGATATTGGTTACGGCCAGTGAACGTTCGCCCATATAGTTTTCGATGAACAGGAAGAAGAGCATCCACGTCCCTATGGAAAAGAGGTATTGTGCCATCATGAAAACGGAGATGTCCAGCACTTTTTTGATGACCGGCCACCGGAAGGCGATTTTCCCGAATCCGTACTTATCCGTATCAACCGTCCTGCGCGTGTAGATGAGGAGGAAGGCGGCGGATACAAATTCGGCGATTACCGAAGCGAGGGCGGCGCCGGCGATTCCCATTTCGGGCATACCCATTTTGCCGAAGATAAGTCCGTAGTCGAAAACGACGTTAGTCACAGCCATTATGACGGCATTCAGCGTAAGCACCTTTGTCCTCGCCGTGCCGATGTAGAAGGCGCGGAACATGAGGTTGACAAAGGCGAATACTATCCCGAAGATCCGCCAGCGGAGATAATCCGTCACGGCGGCCGCCACGGCGGCCGACTCAAAGAGTGCGGGCAGCCAGCGCACGGCTGCGTGCCGCAGCAGGGGGATGAGGAGGGTGGCCGGGATGAGCAGGAATATGGCTCCCTGGACGACCGTGTCGCCAATCTGTGCATAGTTCCCCTCACCGTTGCGCCGCCCGATGAGGATCTGGCTCCCCATGCTGAAGCCGAAGCCGAGGGTATATATCGCAATGTATATGACGCCGGCGAGTGCTGAGGCGCCCAGTTCCACCTCCCCGACGCGTCCCAGGAAGGCGGTATCGATCACCTGAATGATGTTTTGCGCCAGCAAACTCAGCAGGATGGGGATACTTATCTTCGCAATATGTTTGTTTGAATACACTCTCTTACACTGAAACGCCGTGATTGAGCGTCAATCACGGCGGCTTGCGGAACGGAGTTCCGGTTACACTCTTATCCGGTTGTTCCCGTCGAGATGGACGACGGAGGGACGGTATGTGGCAGCTTCGTCGGGCGACATCAGCGCGTAACTCATGATTATGACCACGTCTCCCTTCTGCACCCTGCGGGCTGCGGCTCCGTTCAGGCAGATGATTCCCGAGCCGCGTTCGCCGCGGATGACGTAAGTTTCAAAACGTTCACCGTTATTATTATTCACCACCGCCACCTTCTCGTGCACCGTCATACCCGCCGCATCAATCAGGTCTTCGTCTATGGTGATGCTTCCCTCATAATTCAGGTCAGCATCCGTCACCGTAGCCCGGTGTATTTTGGATTTCAATATCTCTAACCACATATATATCTATCTGTATCTAATGTTATCAATCAAACGCACCTCCCCGCAATAGACGGCAATCGCCCCCACGATATTCCCGGGACCCCGCCACGAGGTGACCGGCTGAAGGGTAAGCCCGTCGACAATGTTGAAGTATTCAACACGCAGCTCCGGCACATTGTTTACCGCCCCGGTCACGAAGCGAATGACCCCGTCGGGCGACAGCTTTTCGGCCTGCAGAAGGCTCTCCCGCAGAATGTGGAATATCTCCGCGGCGCACACTCTCTGCTCCGCCGTCAGCCGCCGGTTGCGACTGCTCATAGCCAGACCGTCCGGTTCCCTGACGGTAGCAACCGCCACGATCTCTACCGGCAACTGCAGCATCTCCACCAGCCTCCTCACCAGGACCAGCTGCTGGAAATCCTTCTCGCCGAAATAAGCCCTGTGCGGCTTCACAAGATCAAAAAGCCTGCTCACCACCCGGGCTACACCGTCGAAATGACCGGGACGGCAAGCACCCTCCATCACCCTGCCGGACAAGCCGAAGTCAAAAACCCGGTTGTCCGGCACAGGATAAACCTCCTCTTCCGAGGGAACAAACACAATATCCGCTCCGACCTCCTCCAGCAACACACAGTCCCCCTCCGGAGTACGCGGATAAAGCCTCAAATCCTCCGGATTGTCAAACTGCGCAGGATTCACAAAAATACTTGCCGCACAGACTCCGTTCTCTGCCGCGCAGCGCCTCACCAGCGCAGCATGTCCCTCGTGAAGCGCCCCCATCGTAGGCACAAATCCGACGCTTTTTCCCTCTTCCCGGTACTGCCGGAGCAGCCCCTCGAGAGCTGCCGCAGAATGTACAATTTTCATACAAAACTATTATTTCTTTTTCGTGATAAAATAAACAGAACCTCCGGCAATCATCCCCCCGGGAATGACACCCGAGGCAGTCCCGCCGATCCGGTTTTGCGCTGCAAAGCAACAAAATATTTGTCAGATACGGAAAAAAACTACCTCAAAACTCCAAGCCGCAAAAAGCGGAAAAGATCACGCAAATGAATATCAGCAATTTATACAAACCCGGCAGTTTTATTTTGCAGATATGTGGCTTTTTTTTATTATCTTTGTTCTCAAATTTAGATAATTAGCTCATGTCTCAGAAAAAAGTTTTGTTTATTTCACAGGAAATTTATCCTTATCTTGAAGAGACCAACATTTCAACCATCTCCCGTCATCTCCCCCAGGTCATCCAGGACAGAGGAAAAGAAATACGCGCCTTCATGCCCAAATACGGAAACATTAACGAACGCCGCAACCAGCTGCACGAAGTGATCCGCCTCTCGGGAATGAACCTTATCATCGACGACAACGACCACTCCCTCATCATCAAAGTAGCCTCCATTCAACCCGCGCGAATGCAGATATACTTCATTGACAACGATGACTACTTCCAGAACCGCGAAACGCTGGTAGACGCAAACGGCGAGGAGTATGACGACAACGACGAACGAAGCATCTTCTTCATCCGCGGCGTGATGGAAACCGTCAAGAAACTGCGCTGGGTTCCCGACATCATCCACTGTCACGGCTGGTTCAGCGCCCTGGCCCCCCTCTACATCAAAAAAGGATACGCCGACGAACCCTGTTTCAGGAGCGCAAAAGTGATCTATTCGCTGTATGACGACTCCTTCGGCAAAGCCTTCCGGGAAAGCTTCGCCCGGAAACTCCGGTTTGACGGCATCGGCGAATCCGAAATCAAAAAGATAAAAAAACGGGGCACCATCGACTACAAAAACCTGACGAAACTGGCCGTAGACTTCTCCGACGGCATCATCCAGAGCTGCGAAAACGCAGACAGCGAAATCATCCGGTACATCAACGAAAAGGAAGTGAAATTCCTGCCGTACCACTCCGACTTCGGCAAATGGGCCGAAGACATCAACACGTTCTACGACGAACTCCATCCCTGATCCGGTAACACCTTTAGTGAATTTATTTTTTCACCCGGCCTATACACAAATATCTTTAAAAATCGGGAGAAAGCATTTCGCCTGTTTCCATTTGCCGCAATTTTTTCAGATATTTGCGCCACCCAAAACAAACAGATGAAACGAATGAAATTGAAATTCAAATCCCCATACAACATACACGTTATTACCGTTATCGCACTCCTCTCCGTTTCGTGCAACGACGCGCTCGACCGGATCGGACTCACCGTCCAGCCCGGCGAAGACCGTCTCAGGATAGAAGTCGATACGCTGTACCTGACAGCCCGCACCGTTCAGACAGACTCCATATTTTCCAAAATACAATATCCCGTGCTGGGAGAATACACCGATCCCGTTTTCGGAAGCATCAAGTCGGAATACCTCGGCGAATTCTACTTCCCCGAAGGCGGAGGATTCCAGGACAACGACGACAAGACCAAGATCGACTCGGTGAGGGTGCAGCTCGCCTATACCACGATGATGGGAGATTCGCTGTCGCCGATGGAATTGTCGGTGTACAGGATAGATAAATCGCTGAAAGGGATAGACAATTATTCCGACGTCGATCCCTCGGACTACGTCGACATGTCGGCGCCCTTAGGCACGCAAACATTTACCGGCAAAAATTCGACTTACAGAATGGAAACCTCCGGTTCGGGAAGTTCCGTCAAGGTATATGAAATCAACGTAATGCTACCCAACTCTATCGGCGAAAGCTTTCTTACCGAGTACCAAAAGGAGAACCACGGAGAACTGGCGGATGCGGATACTTTCAGGAAATTTTTCAAGGGATTGTACTTCACCACCACCTTCGGAAAAAGCACGATTCTCAACGTAAGCCTCACCTCACTTTTGGTGCATTACCGGTATACCGATCTAAAAGGCTCGTCCGCAGGGGAGGATACTATCCGTACTTCGACCTTGCGCCTGAACATTACGCCGGAAGTGACCCAGATCAACCGCATCCAAAACAAAAACGACCAGTTGCTGGCGCCAAGCAGCGAATTTACTTACGTAAAAAGTCCCGCCGGAGTAATGACGGAAATCACCTTTCCCTTCGCGGAGAAGAAAGAGAAACTGAAATCGCAGGCGCTGAACCTGGCCAACTTCACCATATATGCCATGCCGGAATCCGGCGAAGAAACTCCGGTGAAACTGAATCCGCCCAGCTACATGCTGCTGGTGAACAGGGATTCGCTAAGCGGATTCTTCGAAAAGAAAAGGCTCGTCGACAATGTGACCAGTTTTCTCTCCGGCGGTTTTAACACATCCACCTACTCCTACCAATTCGGCAACCTCTCCACGATGGCGAACTACTATAACGAAAAGACCGGTGGAAAAGACTTGATCTATTACCTCGTCCCCGTAGACGTCACGTTTGCCACGGATCAGTACGGAAATACGTCGACGACCCCGATTTCGATCAGCAACCGAATGTGGCCGGCAGCCGTCAAACTGGATAAGCGCGAAAAAAGCCTGAAACTGGATATGATTTTCAGTAATTTCTAAAGTCTGTGAATAATCCGGAAATTTCCTGTTAAATTTGTGGCTGTAAATAATCTCTAAAACGCGGAGTTATGCCACAAAAGAAAAAGAAAAAACAGCCACAGCAAATACGCCGTGACCCGAGGAGTAAAACAGCCCTCGACCATGCATTTATGGTTATACGCAAGATTCTTCGGGCGTACGGCTTCGACCCCGCGATCTTCGACGTCTTCTCCAAACATCAGCGCCGCATGATGTGCCGCCTGCAAGCAGAATCGCTGCGCTTCAAGGCCGAAGAAGGACACCACGTGCCGAAACGGCTGGTAAACTTCGTGGCTGAATCTACCCACCGCTTTATGCGAAACAACTATTTTGGAGACGAAAGCATCGGACTCACTTACCTCGAACTGGCTACATACGGAATGGCCTTCGCCACAACGGTGATGAACGCACGCGAATTGGGCATTTTCCGTCCCGAACAGGCCGACATCTTTGCCGGTCTCGCAGCATGTTTCAAGGACAACCGCGTGGTTAGCGACTTGCTACCGGTTTCCACGCATCTCCGCAAAACCGTAATGATGATCTCAAAAGTAAACTTCCGCATCTACGGATTCGGCTGGAAAATAGAAACCTTGCCCTGGAACGACTACATTTCGTCAACCGTTCGCATTTCGTCGGAAGAACCTAAAACAACCCGCTTCACCTACAACAACAAGGAACGGATTGCCTTCCGCGTCCGCGCCGGACGAAATATCTCCACCCCCGCTTACGATGCGACACTCGACCGATGGTTCATTTACCACATAAACGAAGATCCGTACGTGTACTTAGAGATTTACATCCAGTCGCACGCGCTGTACCGCGCCAAGGAACGGATAGACATTTTTCCGGCACACCAGAAAAACCACTACATCATGGAGCCGCTCCTGTATATGCAGGAGGTGTCGCACAGCACTTCCGGACGTCCGCTGCTGGATTGCTATACCAAAGACGGTGACTCGCTCGTGCGCTTCGGATATTACCCCTTTGTGGTGCGAGGCACCCGGCTGATTGTACTGACCTTCCTCCCTCTGGTATCGCCGGACGTTCCGGAGGGTAATATACTGCGCAGAGAACTGGGACTGCAAAAGGAGGATACCTCATTTCTGGAAATGGACAAGCTAAGTTTCTTCCTTACGGTCGATTTTGAACAGATCCCCATGCTGAAGAGGGCGCTGAAGCGAAGCGGCATCTGGAGTCTGGTAGAGTATGCCGCCAAACGTCCCGATATGCAGTTCCCGATTAACCAGCAAAAGACACAGTTCGTGAAAAAATTCTTTGAACGCAAGGCTGAATACGATGCTCGATCCTGAGCGATCGAAGAGATTTGTAAAAAATACCGGCTTTAACGAATCCGAATTAACACATCAAAAAAGGGATCCCTGTTCTTCGCCCTTTTTCCGTCCCAGGTGACGGTACGCCAGCTCTGTCGCCTCCCGGCCACGCGGGGTACGCTTGATAAAACCTTCTTTAATCAGGAACGGCTCATATACCTCTTCGATCGTGCCGGCATCGTCGCCCACGGCCGTGGCGATGGTGGTAATGCCTACCGGCCCTCCTTTGAATTTGTCGATAATCGTCAGCAGGATCTTATTGTCTATCTCGTCGAGACCGTACCGGTCGATATTGAGCGCTTCCAGCGCGTAAGAAGATATTGCCTTGTCAATTCGTCCGTTTCCCTTTATCTGGGCAAAGTCGCGCACCCGGCGCAGCAGTGCGTTGGCTACACGTGGCGTCCCGCGGCTGCGGGAGGCTATCTCGGTGGCCGCCCGGCCGTCGCAGGGGACCTGTAACAGGGCGGCTGATCGCAGGACAATCCCCGTAAGGGTGTCCAGGTCGTAGTACTCAAGGTGCATGTTGATCCCGAAACGCGCCCGCAGCGGACTGGTCAGCAAACCGCTCCGGGTGGTGGCGCCTACCAGTGTGAAGGGGTTCAGGTCGATCTGAATGGAACGCGCACTGGGACCCTTGTCGATGAGGATGTCGATCCGGTAGTCTTCCATCGCGCTGTAGAGATACTCTTCCACGACGGGCGACAGGCGGTGTATTTCATCTATGAAAAGGAGGTCGTTCCGCTCCAGCGCGGTGAGGATGCCTGCCAGGTCGCCGGGCTTGTCGAGCACGGGGCCGGAGGTGACTCTGAATCCTACGTTCAGTTCGTTGGCGATTATATTGGAGAGGGTGGTCTTCCCCAGACCGGGGGGGCCGTGCAGCAGGACGTGGTCGAGCGATTCGCCCCGCAGACGGGCGGCGCTCACAAAGATCTTCAGGTTTTCTACGATCTTTCCCTGGCCGCTGAAATCATCAAAGGAGAGGGGTCGCAGGCTGTTTTCAAATTCGCGCTCGGTCTCTCTGAAACCGCGGCTGCCGTGTATGTCGAAAGTTTCTTCTGTCATTGCCGGTGCAAAAATAATTATTTGTCGGGAGTTTCTGAAATCGCGGCCACGTTCCGTTTCAGGCGGGAGAGTCCCAGCCGCTGCACGGCTGACTGACCGAACAGTCGCTGGAAATCTTCTTCGTCCATAGCGGCCAGTTTTTTCAGGTCGAGCGACAGGAACTCTTCCGAGGGGGTCAGTTCGGGGTTGTCGTGCGGCTGGGCGAAGCGGTTCCAGGGACATACCTTCTGGCAAATGTCGCATCCGAAGACGTTATTGCTCAGCAGGGGGATTATGCAGGGGGAGATTTTCCCTCTGTTTTCGATGGTCTGGTAGGAGATGCATTTGTTTGCGTTGAGGTAATAGGGACGCTCCAGGGCGCCGGTGGGGCAGGCGTCGATGCAGCGACGGCACGTCCCGCAGCTCGCGGTGAGGGGGGTATCGTTGCAGTCCGGTTCCAGGTTGAGCATCAGTTCGCCGAGGAAGAAGTAGGATCCTTTGTCGGGGATGATCAGCAGTGTGTTTTTCCCGATGAAGCCCAGCCCGGAGCGCGCTGCCCAGAAGTGTTCCAGCACCGGGGCGGAGTCGGAAAAGCAGCGTCCCGCGGCGAAGGGGTTGCTGAGTTTTATATATTTCAGCAGCCGTCTCAGTTTTTCGCGTATTACGCTGTGATAGTCGTTTCCGTAGGCGTAGTAGGCGAATTGCGGCACATCGGCGGGAAGCTTTTTGCAGGGATAGTAGTTCAGCGCGACGGAGATAACGGAGCGGGTTCCTTCCACGAGCAGCCGGGGGTCGAGGCGTTTGTCGACATATTGCGCCATATAGGTCATGTCGGTCTGACTGTTTTCCTCAAGCCAGCGTGTGTAACGTTCTGCGTCGCTGACAGCGGCGACGCGGCTGATGCCGCAGGCGTCGAAGCCGAGCGCGAGGGCGTAGTGTCTGATTTTCTGGAAGAATGTCATGGCTGAGGGGGAGGGAGTTTGTCAGGCGAGCGTGAAGTCGAGCTGTTTTCTGTCGAGGTTTGCCCTGGCCACCCGGATGGCGAGTGGCTGACCGAGGCGGTATTCGCGCCGGGTGCGGCGGCCGACGAGACGGTAGTTTTTCTCGTCCAGTTCGTAGAAATCGTCGTCCAGTTCGCGGATGGGGATCATGCCTTCGCACTTGTTTTCGTTGATTTCGACGTAAATGCCCCATTCGGTGACGCCGGAGACTACGCCGTCGTATGTTTTGCCGATCTTGTCCGACATGAATTCGACTTGCTTGTATTTGATGGAGTCCCGTTCGGCGCTGGCGGCCATCTGTTCCCGCTGCGAGCAGTGTTTGCAGAGTTCTTCCAGGGGGGCGCGGTCGACGCTTTCGCCTCCCTCCAGGTAGCGTGCCAGGAGGCGGTGTACGAGCATGTCGGGATAGCGGCGGATGGGTGAGGTGAAGTGGGTGTAGTGGTCGAAGGCCAGGCCGTAGTGTCCGGCGTTTCCGGTGGAGTAGACGGCTTTGGACATGGTGCGGATGGCGATCGTTTCGATGAGGTTTTCTTCGGGACGTCCCCGCACTTTGTCGAGGAGGGTGTTGATGCTTTTGGCTACTTCCGTTTTCGATCCTTCGGGTTTGATCTTGTGGCCGAAGCGGAGGATGAATGTGTTGAAGGTTTCCAGCTTTTCGGGGTCGGGTGCGTCGTGAATGCGGTAGACGAAGGTTTTGGGCTGTTTTCCTCTGGGTGCGATTCCGATTGATTCGGCTACGTTTTTGTTGGCCAGCAGCATAAATTCTTCGATGAGGTGGTTGGCTTCCCGGGCTTCTTTGAAGTAGACGCCGAGGGGTTTTCCCTTTTCGTCGAGGTTGAATTTGACTTCGTAGCGGTCAAAGTTGATGGCGCCGCCGGCGAAGCGCCGTTCGCGCAGTTGCCGGGCGAAGTGGTGGAGCTGAAGTATTTCGGCGGAGAAGTCGCCTCTTCCGGTTTCGATGATGGCCTGAGCGTCTTCGTAGGTGAGGCGGCTGTTTGATTTGATTACGGTGCGTGCGAGGCGCGACTGCAGGATCTCGGCCTTGTCGTTCAGCGTGAAGATGACTGAGAAGCAGAGTTTTTCTTCGCGGGGGCGCAGCGAGCAGACGCCGTTGCTGAGGTGTTCGGGGAGCATGGGGATTGTCCTGTCTACGAGGTATACGGAGGTAGCCCTGTTTTCGGCCTCGCGGTCTACGGGGTCTCCCGGCTTCACGTAATGGGTCACGTCGGCGATGTGTACGCCTACTTCCCAGCGGCCGGGTGAGAGGCGGCGGAGGGAAAGGGCGTCGTCAAAGTCCTTGGCGTCCTTCGGGTCGATGGTGATGGTGAAGGTGTCGCGGAAGTCTTCGCGCCTGTCAATTTCTTTTGCGTCAATCTTCTCCGGTATCCGTCCGGCCAGCTTCTCCGCTTCGGCGGGATAGGTGCGGGGCAGGTCATACTGGGCGAGGATGGCGTGCATTTCGGTATCGTTGTCTCCCGGCCGTCCCAGGATGTCGATGACCTTCCCGACCGGATTGCCGGCCTTTTCGGGCCACTCGGCGATCTCGACGAGTACCTTGTCGCCGTTTCGCGCCCCGTTGAGGTCTTCCACGGGGATGAAGATGTCGTTTGCGAGGAACTTGCTGTCCAGCGCCAGGAAGGCGAAGTGGCGCTGCACTTCGAGTATTCCCACGAAGCGGTTCCGGGAGCGTTCCAGTATTTCGACGACCGTTCCTTCCGTTTCGGCGCGCTTGCGTTTGGCCAGGAGCTGCACGCGTACGCGGTCGCCGTTCATGGCATGGCGGCTGTTTCGTTCGGGGATATAGATGATGTTTCCGTCGTCGTCGGGGACGAAGAAGTTTTTGCCGTTGCTTCTCCGCTCGAAGCGTCCTTCGAGCATCAGTCCGCGGTTGTTGATGCGATACCTTCCGCGGGAGGTTTCCAGCACTACATCCTCGTCGCGAAGCTTGTCAAGCGCGCCGATCAGCACGCGCCGTCCCTCTTCTCCGCGGACGTCCAGTGCGGCGGCGATCTGTTTGTGGTTAAACTGCCTGTCGCCATGCTGCGTCAGAAAGGCGATTACGCGGGGGATCAGTTCCTTTTTCCTGGGTTTACCGGCGGCGGATGTGGAGGGTGTGGATTTTTTCTTGCTCATACAATTATTTATTCCGGTTATTACTTTGTCAATTACATCTTAGAAGAACACAAAGTAATAAAATATTTTGCTTTAAGGAAACACTTTTTCCCTTTTTCCCTTTTTTCCTCTTCCGCATCAATTCGTTTTTTCCGCGCAAAGCGGCCGGCGGATGGAGGGGGGGACGTCTGCGGGCGACTTGTGGAATTTCCCGCACGGATTTCGCAGTTATCCGGAGGGCGGGGATAATTGGGGGGGTGACCTGCGGGATTTCCGAACGGGTGATCCGTTTCGGCAGCTATTCATTCGCGCTGCTCGTGCTATTCAAAGGATATTCGTTTGCTGCGTCCACCGCAGACGCTCGTCTGACACCGGGGCAGGTGTTCGTCTGACACCAGGGCAGGTGTTCGTCTGACACCGGGGCAGGTGTTCATCTGACACCGGGGCAGATGCCCGTCTGACGCCGAAGCAGATAAACAGCCTGTTTCAGGGCCTGCGAGCTGTTTGCGCAGTTTGAATCGTGCACAGCGCAGCAAGTCAGGCTGATAAGCTGCGGAAAAAAAGAATATCAATTGAAAATATCATCAATCTTTCCGTTTTTGATCACCGGATCGTTGTTGCGGTAAAAGTCGGGAGAATACCGCTGCTTGTCGTGACAGGGATCAAAATTACCGGGAATATCAAACGATTCGTTATCCTTGTAATTCAATACGCTGTCCGCATAGATTTTCTGATAAAATATGCCGTGAACGGGCAGTGCCATACTGGCGCCCTGCCCGTAGGCCATCTGGTCGAAATGAATGCCGGGCTCCTCCCCGCCTACCCAGCAGCCTGCGACCAGACTGGGGGTGAACGACATGAACCAGCCGTCGGAATTATTGTTCGTCGTACCCGTTTTTCCGCCCATTTGTCCTTTCAGGTTATAGTTCCGGCGCAGCCGTCCGCCCGTTCCGCCGTCTATTACGCCCTTCAGCATGTCGAGCATCTTATAGGATGTCGACTCGCTGAAGATCTCCTTCACCCTGGGGGTGAAGGATGCCAGCTCGTTTCCGTGAGGATCTTCGATGCGGGTGACCAGTAGCGGTTCCACGCGGATGCCTCGGTTTATGAATGCGGAATAGGCGCCAACCATTTCGTACACGGAAGCGTCGTTCGGCCCTAATGCCAGGGAGACTACCGGATCGGCCGGCTTTTTCAGCCCGAACGACTGTAGCATCCGGGCAAACGCGTAGGGCGAAAACTGACTCATCAGCCAGGCGGTGACCCAGTTGTCCGAATGTTGCAGGCCCCACTTTATGGATACAAACGTCCCGGTTGCCTCACGCGTATTGCGCGGAGTCCACGGCGCGCCCACTTCGGGCAACAGGGTCACCGGTCCGTGGATCATGCCGTCGCAGGGGCTCAGCCCCTCTTCCATCGCCAGCGTGTAGAGAAAGGGCTTGATCGCTGAACCGATCTGGCGCTTGCCGGTGGCGCTGTCGTATTTGAAGAATCTGAAGTCGGGGCCTCCCACATAGGCTTTCACATAACCCGTCAGGGGATCCATCGCCATGAAACCGGCACGCAGGAAGTATTTGTGGTAACGGATGGAATCCCAGGGCGTCATGATCGTATCCACCTCGCGGTTTTCCCACGAAAAGACTTTCATCTCCATCGGCACCCTGAAGTTTTTGATAATCTCTTCCTCGCTCAATCCGCCCCTCCGGAGGAGGATGTAACGCTCGCTCTGCCTCATGGCCGTTATCATCAGGCGTTCTACCTGCTCGCTTACTTCGCGGGAGTAGGGTGCGTAATTCTTCCCTTTCTTTTCGCGGAAGAACTGATTTTGAAGATACTGTCCCAAATGTTCTCTTACGGCATCCTCGGCATGTCGCTGCATGCGGGAATCGAGGGTGGAATAGATTTTCAGCCCGTCGGTGTAGATATTGTAGCCGGAACCGTCGGCTTTTTTATTCTTGTTGCACCAGCCGAAAAGCGAGTCCTCTTCCCACGAAAGCGAATCTTCTCTGAACTGCTGTCCCTGCCATGATGCATAATTTTTCCTCTCAGGCTTACCCGCCATCATTATCTTTGCCAGGTGCTGGCGGTAGTAGGGGGCGGCAATATGGATGTGGTCGGAACGGTTGAAATCGAGTTCGATGGAGAGCTGTCGCAACGAGTCCGCCTCCTCTCTTTTGAGATGACCGGCCTTTCTCATCTGTCCGATCACCACATCGCGGCGCGCCCTGGTCTGTTCCGGGCGGCGTATGGGATTGTAGAGGGAGGGATTCTTCAGCATCCCGATCAGCATGGCTGACTCTTCCATATTCAGCTCGCCCGGTGTCTTGTTGAAATAGGTACGGGCGGCCGATTCGATCCCGATCGCGTTATAGTTGAAATCTACCTTGTTCAGATAAAGGTTGATGATTTCGTCTTTTGAGTAAAAACGCTCCAGCTCGGCGGCGATTACCCATTCGACCGGTTTCTGGAAAATACGCTCCATTTTGCTGCCTGCCCTCGGGGAATAAAGCAGTTTGGCCAGCTGTTGCGTGATCGTACTGCCACCTCCGCTCTCTCCCCGGTTGAGTATGATGGTCTTGAAGAAAACCCTGCCCAGGCCTATGACGTCGATGCCGGAATGAGAATAATAGCGCACGTCTTCCGTGGCAACCAGCGCTTTGATGAGGTGGGGCGAGAGGTCGGAATAATCTACGAATATACGGTTGTCGCTGCTCTGGGAATAGGTGAAAAGCAATTCGTTATCCGTGGAAATTACCTGTGAGGCATACTTGTCGATCGGGTTCTCCAGCTGGTCGATATTGGGCAGGTAGCCTATCATTCCCGCGGAAACAAGCAGCAGAAAAAGAATAACGCTCCCCGTTGCGAGGCCGAAGATGCCCCACATGATCTTGACTGTACTGTTCTTTTGTGATTGATCTTTTACTTTCGGATTTTTCTTCCGATCTCTTGTCAGTTCTCTCATACCTTGAATCTTATTTTCCCGTATTATAATTTGCAGATGCTAAAAAATTGCGACAAAAGTACATAAAAGCATCCTAAAAGAGGATGGATGTTCTATTAAAAATAGTTTTACAGCGCCGTCAGAACCGGAAGGTGAATCCGCCGGAGGCATTGAATCCCTGTGCCGGATGACCGTACCAGATGTCATATTTCCGAAAGAATAAATTGTTGGCCCTTACGTTGATCGAAAAGGTATCGTTGATCAGGTAGAGAGCGCCGGCGTTAAAATCGCTGATATTGTCCATCCTCCGATTCCTTCCGTCGTAATAAGACCAGCGGTCTCCGGCAAAGTAATAATTGGCCGTAAGCTTCAGATAATCCGTCAGGCCGAATACGGCGCGAATGTCAACTTCAAAGCCGGGCTTGTTATACGCCCTGGCGTCATCAATGCGGATTTCTTCGATGAGAGGTTCCTCCATGCCGGTTTCGCCCGGGATGTCCTCTGCCACGCCGAGTTCATCCGTGCGGATCTTCTCCATACTGACATAGTTCAGGCTGTAGAAATTCTTTTTCAGCCGCAGCGAAATATCGAGAGGGGCCAGGATATTGCTCCGGATCATTGTGCCGATGTGTCCGTGCGACAGGTCGCCATACACCGGTCTGAGGACTTCTCTGTAAGTCCCCGGCACATCTTCGCCGCTCACATCATGTCCGTTCAGTATAAGGAAATGCTCATCATCCGTCTTCCCGAATCCGCCGAATATGTCGAATCTGAATCCGCTGACTTCGCCGATTTTCGCCCCCGCTTCCACGCTGACAGGGGTGAAGGAGGGTCTTACATTGCCGTCGGGACGGATGTATCGCGATTCCCGCATCATTTCGAGGAAAGTGTTGTTGGCGAATCCGCCGTGAATGTTTGCGTAAAGCGACGACTGTTCGGTGATCGCCCAATGCGCTTTCACGTTGGGGGCAACACGCACCTTCGTCTTGCCGGACAGCAGGAACAGTACGTCGGCGCCCAGTCGGGCGGAGTAACCCTCATCCGGATTCCCGAAGGTGATGTAGGGGGCGGCGTTGACCAGGAAATAATCGCTGAAGTCGCGGCCGTAGAAGGTGGAGTATAACTTTCCGTCGAGTCCCAGTCTGCTTTGCATAGCGTCAAAAGGCATCTCGAATCCTGCCGTTGCGTTCACCTCATTGCCTCTTATTCCCCCGGAATCGGGCCGGTCGCCGAACTTCGTGCAAAAGTTGCGGAGATTGACGGATCCCCTGTAATTCAGCAACTCCGACTCGTGTGAAACTATGCCTGCGCTTACATCCAGCACGCCTGTGCTTTGGTTCCTGTCTTCATACAGAGGCTCATTGCCAAACCGGTTCCCGTAATAGTTGAAGAGGGAGCTGAGGTAGGACAGATCCAGACTGAGCGTAAACGCATCGGCCAGGTGCCGGTAGTCGAGACGTCCCTCGTTATCCATGGAGAAGACTCTGTTACTTGCCGGGTCAACATCCTGTACATAGTTTATATCCCCGTTCGTGGAGCTGTGCAGAAGGGAGAAGTCGAGTATGTTTTTTTCGGTCTCTATCAGGTGATAGCCGAATATCCCGTCCAGATTGGCGTGATTGCCTGCGTTGAACGAGAGGTATCCTTTCTTGCTGCTGTAGGGGATCGCCGTCATGATATTTCCCGGCCGGGGCAGGGCTATTTCCAGCGGGGGAGTTATGCGTCCCGCCCAGGTGGAATAATTGGTGCTGGCCTTCCGGACGGAAGGTTCACGCAGCGCCGGCAGCGAGTTGATCTTGTCGGCGTCTGACAGGGTGGGATTGAATTCGCGTATCAGTTCCATCTGGCGCCGCAGCAGGGAATCTGCTGTCTGGGCGAAACTTCCGGCGGATAACGCTAAAGCGGCTATTACGATATATATTTTTTTCATACGAATATAAATTTCAATGTGTCAGTAAGTCAGTGTGAATAACGTGACGGCGGGGCTGATCGGAAAAAGAGGCCGGCGGCCGTGATGTGCGGATGATCTGCTTTCACTCTTCACTCTTCACTGTTGGTTTTTACTTTAATCTCTCCTTGATCATCTGCTGTATATCGGCCTCATTTCCCTTGTAATTGGATTTCAGGCTTTCGAGGTACTGGCGTGCCTGAAATTCATCGCCTTTGGCCAGGTAGGTATCCGACAGGACGATCAGCGCCCGCGCCATCCAGTACTGGTGCGATGTGCCCTTTTGCATGAACTCTTTTACCTGCGCTTCGGCGCGGTCGTACGATTTCCACCGGAAAAAGGTGTCGGCCAGGATAAACTGCGCTTCGGCGCCATAGATGCTGCGGGTGTCATTGGCTACGAATCGGAAGTCGGCCAGGGCATTGTCTGTTTCTTTGAGCTGCTGGTATGCCTTTCCCCGCAGGTATCGCGCTTCGATCACCGTTTCGGGCGAGAGATTGCTGCCGGATAGCAGTTCGGTGGCAGCGCGGGCGGCTTCGTGACTGTTTTTCAGCTGCGATTGTGTGCGTACGACGCCTGTTAGTCCCAGTTGCCGGCCGGCAGCGTTCAGGGCTGAGCCGGCAAGCCTGGTATAATCGGCAAGCGCCTGTTGGTAGTTTCCTTTTTCGTATTCCGTCTGGGCAGCATAGGTGAGTGCGTTGTCGAGGAACTTTACGTTACCGGCGTCTATCACCTTCCGGAAATGTGACACTGCCAGTTCCCGGTTCTTTTTCTCGCCGGCAATTACGCCGAGGTAGTAATGGGCGTCGCTGCTGTATGCCCCGTCGGGATAGGACTGGATGTACTTTGTCATGGCTGACTCGGCGTCTGCCCGGTTGCTGCGCATGTATGCGCTTTCGGCTGCCAGGTATGTGAGCGAGTCCTGTCGCGACGGGGTGATGCGTATCCCTCCCGGCAGGGAGTTGGCATACCGCACGTAGTTGTCTATGTCATTCATGTCGCGATAAACGGTCTCCATTGAGATCAGTGCATTGCGGGCGTCGTCCGAACCGGGGAAACCGGCGATTACTTTCTTGTAGGCGGCGATGCTTTGCTGATAGTTTCCGGTATTGTAGTACAGTTGTCCCAGCTGTACGCCTCCCTGGGCGGCAAGGGGGCTTTTCGGGTAATCGCCGGCCAGCTGCTGCAATACGGCAATGGCTTCGTTTTCTCTGCTGAGCATGGTGAGGGCGCGGCTTTTTTCATAGAGGGCGTCGTCGTAATACTGCGACTTGGGATAGCTGCGCATCAGGTTGTCGAGTGCGGTGATCTTTTCCTGATAGTTGTGCTGGAGTCCCATCATGAAGGCTTGCTGATAGGCGGCGTAATCGGCGGACGAGGGGTTGTTGCCTGCTGCCTGTGCGTAGAGGCGTTCGGCTTCGCTGAAGTTGCGGTTGAAGTAGTAGCTGTCGCCTGCGCGATTCAGCGCGTCGGCATATTCCGGACGGCTTTTTGTTTTTTCGGCGGCGATGTATTGCTGAAAGGCGTTTACGGCCTGATTGTATTCCTGTTGTTTGAAGAGTGCGTATCCCAGGTTGTACCATCCGAGTGCGTAATTTTCGTCGGCTGGGGGTGCGTGCTGAACGTATTGCCGGTAGTCGCCGGTGGCGCTGCTGTAATTGCCCATCCGGTAATATGCTTCGCCCCGCCAGAACCAGGCGTTGTTGCGGGCGCCGGTATCCCGGTTGCCCAGGGCGATGCTGCTGTTGAAGTACTGTATGGCTTCGTTCATGTTTCCGTTGATAAACGACTGCGCTCCCAGCTGGAAAAGTATCATTTGCTTTGCTTCCAGTATCCGCCGTCCGGGGTTGCTGATGCGGTCGATGGCTTTCAGGGCGGCGCTGTAGTCTTTCGTGGTGAGGAACGTTTCGGCCAGGATGTCGTTTACCTGGTCTCTGTGGGGTGAATTGGGGTATTCTCTGAGAAAGTTCTCGAACAGGGTGATGGATTCGCTGAAGACGGAGAAATTGGTTTCGTGTGCCAGCAGGGCGTAGTTGAACATGGCGGTTTCGCGTGCCTGCGGATCGAAGTTGTCTCGGGACGCTGCTTCGAAGGCCATTTGGGCGGACTCTTTACTGTTTAGCTGCAGATAGGTCTGTCCCAGGTGCAGCTGTGCGTTTTGAGAGAGTTCGTCGGGTTCGCCCACGGCCTGCTGAAACATCTCTTCGGCTCTGCTGTAATTGCCTGTTGCGAAACAGGAGAGTCCCATGAAATAGGCGTCTCCCCTGAGGTGTCTGTTTACGCCGGCGAAGTAGTTCTCGTAACAGGCGACGGCTTTGTCGGCCTGCCCCCTTCTGTAGTAGCTGTTTCCGAGGATTCTGTATATTTCGGGGAGGTGTTCGCTTGACGGGTAGCTGTGCGCGAATGTTTCCGACAGTCTGACGGCGTCTTCTATCCTGCCGTCGAAGAATGCTGCCTGTGCTGTATAGAAGGCGATTTCTTCACTGTATTCGGGGTTATACGGGAGTTGCTCGAAGAGGCGCAGGGCTGTTGTGTGGTTTCCTTTGGAGTATTCGATGTAGCCGAGGTAATAGGTGGCTGCGTCGTGGTATTTGCGGCTGTTTCGGGAGAGCAGTCCGAACAGGCGGGCTGCTTCGTCGCTGTCTCCCAGGTGGAGGCGGGTGCAGGCGGATCGGAAACCGAAGTCTTCCTGTTCCGGGAGGGTGAGGTAATCGAGGTCTGTCCGGCTGAACCGTTCTCCGGCTGCCGGCCACTCTTTCCGGTCGAAGTAGCGGGAGCCGATCAGGAAATTGACCTGGTGACGGTGGATGGTTTCTGGGTGTGCGTCGAGAAATGCTTCCAGGTTGTTTTCGCTGTTATTGTCGCCGCGGTGGAATGATGATACGGCGGTCATATAGGTGGCCTCTTCTCTCTGATAGGGATCGCTGCTTTCGGCAAGGAATTTCTCCAGCAGTTGTTCTGCTCCTTCGTAATTTTCTTTGAGGAACATCTCTTTCCCCCGGTTGAACAGCTCTTCGGTGTGTGTGTAGTAGGCTGTTTTCTGTGCCTGCGAGACTTGCGCGGTGAGGGCGAGGGTGAGGATGAGTAGTATGATGATTTTCTTCATATATGTTGGGTTATTTGTTCTCTTTTAACTGTTTTCGTCTGCTGTTTGTTGCTTCCGATAATAATTTTTCGACTCCCTTGCGGATGGAGATCAGTCCGAATTTGTCCGGATCGAGTCTTTCGTACGCGGTGTAAAATAGCTCCGAGACGTCATCCTGAGCTGTTAAACGGTCGTAATCACTTGCTTTGCACCTGAAAAAGAGGTCTAAGGTGTGTATTTTGAACCTCGAATATAGATAAATATTCGGAATGGAGAACAGATATTGTGATGATTTTATCGACAGGCCTGTTTCTTCCTTCACTTCGCGGCAGATGGCTTCTTCGGCTGTTTCGTACATGTCGACGAAGCCGCCGGGAAGGTCCAGGGTGCCTTTCGCGGGATCTTTCGCTCTGCGGGCGACGAGTATTTCTCCCCTGTCGTTTTCGATGACGGCGACGGCGGCGGCTGAGGGGTTGAAGTAGTAGATGAATTGGCAGGCGGTGCACTTTTTTGACTTTTCGTTATGTTCGACGAATTGCTTTGCGCCGCATTTCGGGCAGAACTGAAATTGATGCAGGGGATGTTGCATGTTGATGGGGTTTGTATGCTGTCTGTCTGAGCTTATTTCCGGGTGACTTTTACGATTTGTGTCCGGGGCTGTTCACTGTTTCGTCTGTCGACGGCGGCGACCAGGTTGTCGGCGAGTTCGGAGAAGGCGGCGCCGGTGATGCTTTCAGGGTGCAGCGCTACGGGTTGACCGTGGTCGCCGCCTTCGCGAATGCTTTGTACGACGGGTATTTGTCCCAGCAGTGCATGGCCAAGCTCTTCGGCCAGTCGCCGGCAGCCTTCTTTCCCGAATATGTAGTATCTGTTTTCCGGGAGTTCCGGCGGGGTGAACCATGCCATATTTTCTACCAGTCCCAGGATGGGGACGTTGATTCTGTCGCCGGTGAACATGCTGATTCCCTTGCGTGCGTCGGCCAGCGCTACCTCCTGGGGGGTGCTTACGATGACTGCTCCGGTGATGGGGAGTGTCTGTACCAGCGTCAGGTGGATGTCGCTTGTCCCCGGCGGGGTGTCGATCAGGAAATAGTCCAGTTCGCCCCAGTCGGCATCGCTTATCAGTTGCTTCAGTGCGTTGCCGGCCATCGTTCCGCGCCAGACTACGGCGTTTTCTTTCTTGACGAAGAAGCCGATGGAGAGCATTTTTATTCCGTAATTTTCGACGGGTACGATGAGGTCGCGGTCTGCTGTTCTCTTCACGGCCGGTTGCGCATCTTCCACGCCGAGCATTTTGGGGATCGAAGGGCCATAGATGTCGGCGTCCAGCAGGCCTACCCGGTATCCTTTCCGCGCCAGGGCTATGGCGAGGTTGGTGCATACGGCGCTTTTGCCCACGCCGCCTTTGCCTGATGATATGGCGATGATGTTTCTGACTCCCGGCAGCAGGTCGGGGAGTTGTGGGCGGGGGGGCTGTTTCGGTTTGACGGTGATGTTTCCCCGTATGTCGATCTCTTTGCCGACGTGTGTCCGAATGGCCTGTTCAGCCATTTTCACGACGGATTTGATGAACGGGTCATTCGCTTTTTCGGTGATGAGCGAGAGGCTTACTTTTTTGCCGTCAATGCGGATGTCGCCGGCTACCATGCCGGCTGTGACGATGTCCTGTCCCGTTCCCGGGTAGCGTACGCTTTTCAGTGCGTCGAGGATGTGTTGCGGATTTATTGTCATTCCTTTATTTATATCAGTTT
>JAIRSV010000137.1 GCA_031255275.1 Proteiniphilum sp. | reverse complement strand
CCATAGGTCAGCGCTTCGGCGACAGCTTTTTTCCTTTCGGCCCTGTTTCGTTTCAGGAAGAAGCTGACGGTCATCGGGATCATCGGCCATACGCAGGGGGTTATCAGAGCGATCAGTCCTCCGAGGAAGCCGGTGATGAGGATCCGGAGGAGGGACATGCCGGCAGTGCTACCCTTCATGCCAAATTCCCGCAGTTCTTCGATGACGGGCGTCCAGAGCAGGTCGCTGTCAGCCGGCGTGACGTCCGTCGGCGTGACGTCGGCGGGAGCATCCTCACCGGTGGCGGACGCGTCAAGCGGTTCGGCCGGGGGAGGGGTTGCCTGTATCTCTTCCGCTTCCCGTGCGGAGGAGGTGGTGGTGGAGGAGGGTGCGGGGGCGGCGGCGGCCTCCTGCAGGGCAGGCAGTTCCGCGGCGGTGAACGTGAAGTCGTTAGGCAGCGGGGGGGTACAGGTGCTGTCGTCGCAAGCCTGTGCGCGCACGTCGCCCCGGATGGAAAATTTCTTTCTGTCGGTCACCTTCAGCCGCTGCTCGAAGCGGGCGCTGTGCGCGAAAGTGCCGATGTTCATCTGAAAAATGTCGTCATACTTCACCGTCGCCTGTTTTCCCGTCGCGTGGAAGCGGCCGACCGGTTCGGCACCCGTAATCAGGTCGAAGCTGATCTGGGTAGGCATAGGGCCATCGTCAGGTATCTCCGCGTCATAGATGTGCCATCCCTCTTTGATACTGACGTCAGCTATCAGAGCTATTTCTCCGTTGCCCCGATCTTCCAGGAAAAAATTCCAGACCATTTCGTCCCGGGCGAAGGTGATCCCTGTAAAGGTGAATAAAAAGGCAAATATTACGCCTGTCACTTTCATCTGCATAGTGTGATTCTGTTTTGTAGGTTGTTTTAGAAGGGGGAGAAGATCATTCCGGACGCTGGCCGGAAACATAGACTGTTTGATAATCATCCGCCGTTACTGTACGATAAAAACTCTGCCGTTACCCCGTTTGAAGCGTTACCCGGCTGAAACTTGTGCGCAAAGTTAATACACATAGTTGAAAATTGAAAATGTTTAAGAAGACCTGGAGAAGTGGAAAGGTGGAGAAGTGGAAAAAACCAGCTCGGGGAGCGCCCGAGTGGCAAGGGGCGGGAGCACCCGCCCCGACGAACGATAAAGAATTTACAGCGACTGTTTCCTTCTGCAAAAGGACGCTTTTTTCCTGTAAGAAACGGTTTATTTCCTGTAAGAAATGGTTTGTTTCTTATAAGAAATGGTTTATTTCCTGTAAGAAACGGTTTGTTTCTTATAAGAAATGGTTTATTTCCTGTAAGAAATGATTTGTTTCTTATAAGAAATGGTTTATTTCCTGTAAGAAATGATTTGTTTCTTATAAGAAATGGTTTGTTTCTTATAAGAAATGATTTATTTCCTGTAAGAAATGATTTGTTTCTTATAAGAAATGGTTTATTTCCTGTAAGAAACGGTTTGTTTCTTATAAGAAATGGTTTATTTCCTGTAAGAAACGGTTTGTTTCTTATAAGAAATGATTTATTTCCTGTAAGAAACGGTTTGTTTCTTATAAGAAAAACTTTTTCGTTCGTCGGGGCGGGTGCTCCCGCCCCTTGCCACTCGGGCGCTCCCCGAGCTGGTTATCTTACAGGAAATAAACCGTTTCTTACAGGAAATAAGTCATTTCTTATAAGAAACAAATCATTTCTTACAGGAAATAAACCATTTCTTACAGGAAATAAACCATTTCTTACAGGAAATAAACCATTTCTTATAAGAAACAAACTATTTCTTACAGGAAATAAACCTTTTCTTATAAGAAACAAACTATTTCTTACAGGAAACAAACCATTTCTTACAGGAAACAAACCATTTCTTATAAGAAAAAAGCGTCCTTTTGCAGGAGGAAACAGTCGCTGTAAATTCTTTTTCGCTCGTCGGGGCGGGTGCTCCCGCCCCTTGCCGCGGGCGCTCCCCGAGCTGATTTTCTCTACTTCTTTACTTCTTAGAAAAACATTTTCAACTGTCAACTGTCAACTGTCCATTAATGAAGCATCATCACATTAACTTTTTCGCTCGTCGGGGCGGGTGCTCCCGCCCCTTGCCGCTCGGGCGCTCCCCGAGCTAGTTTTCTTCTTACTTTCAACTTTCCACCGACAAAGTTTCTTCAGAAAAAATCATTACATTTGCCTCCGGAAATCACCAACTCATAACACCCCCGAAAAAAAGTATTAATATGAAGAATTCTGTTTTACTGTACATCACTGTCGGGCTGCTTAGCCTGACATTCATCCACGCTCAGGAAGTATCCCCCGTCAGGATAGGAATCGACGGCCTCTCACACGATCACATATACGGCTTGCTGAACCGTCACGGCGAACGTACCGACATCCGGATAGTAGGCATTGCCGAACCGAACAGGAAAAGAGCGGAGGAACTCGCCAAACGCTACGGATTCGACATGCGAATCGTTTACGACGACCTGACCGATATGATCCGGGAGACTCAGCCGGAAGGAGTCGTCGCATTCAACTCCATCTACGACCACCTGAAAACCGTGGAAACATGCGCCCCACGGGGAATCCACGTAATGGTGGAAAAACCGCTGGCCGTCAGCGAAGAACACGCCGCGAAAATGGCAAAACTGGCCGGAGAAAACCATATTCACCTCCTGACCAACTACGAAACTACCTGGTATCCCGCACACGGCAAAGCATTCGAAATAGCCGTACAGAACCGGGAAATCGGAAATATCAGCAAAACAGTCATCAACGACGGACATAAGGGCCCGGTGGAAATCGGATGCTCACCCGAATTTCTTGCCTGGCTCACCGACCCGGTTCTGAACGGAGGCGGAGCGATAACGGATTTCGGCTGCTACGGCGCCAACCTCATGACCTGGATTATGCAGAACCGGGAACCCGAAACGGTTACCGCCATCCTGCAGACCGTCAAGCCGGATGTTTATCCCGACGTGGACGACCAGGCCGTCATCATATTGACATATCCGCAGACGCAGGCCATAATCCAGGCGTCATGGAACTGGCCAGTGGACAGAAAAGACCTCTCGATCTACGGAAAGGAGGGCTACGTGACGGTATTCAACCCGCACGACCTGGAATATCGTCTGACCCGTTCCGAACCGAAACACGAAATAACGGTAACCGAATCCCCCGCTGACGCAAACGAACCCTTCAACTACTTTGCGAAAGTAATCCGAGGGAATGTCAAAGTAAATGTGACTGACCTCTCCTCTCTGGAAAACAACCTGATCGTCGTGAAAATACTGGACGCGGCAAAGCAAAGCGCCGCAGAGGGCAAAACCGTCCGTATCGGGAAACTCTGACCGGAAATTGATTGTGGTGCGTTGCGCTGCAACGCTGAAGAAGTGGAGAAGTGAAGAATTTTCAATTTTCCACTTTCTTTTTATGAAGCTTTTTCGCTCGTCGGGGCGGGTGCTCCCGCCCCTTGCCACTCGGGCGTTTCCCGAGCTGGTTAATGTGATGATGTGATGATGGGGTGCCGTCATTTCGACCGCAGCGTCAGCGGAGTGGAGAAATCTGTTTCCCGAGCTGGTTATCCCCACTTCCCAAAACATTTTCAACTGTCTACTCTCAACTGTCCACTAAAGAAGAAGGGCGCCCCGTAAAGAGCGCCCAGCCTTAGACTTCAGAGAAGAAGCGATCCCCTGTAATCAGAGTCCCAACTTCGTTTTGACCTGCGGCGTAATGTCCACGGCCGAAGGAGTGATGTAGACGAACGGGGTTTGCATGGACGACAAATCATACACAAAAGCATATTTATTTTCATCACCCACCGCCTTCACAGCGTCCATAATCTTCCTGTTTACCGGTTCAAGCAGTTTCTGCCGCAGCTGATCCATTTCCTGCTGACTGTTCTGTACATACGTCTGATACCTTTCCTGTATCTGGGCCAGCTGTTTTTGCTGATCCTGTCTCAGCGCATCGGAAGAAGCGGCATTCTTGTCAAACTCTTCCACTTTTTTGTTAAACTCTTCCTCCAACGCCTGGATATTCTTCGTGATCTCATCCCTCTTGCCGGAAAACTGGGTTTCAATGCCGGAAAGCTCAGGCATCGCGGAAAATATTTCCTGAACGTTGATCGTGGCAATTTTCACCTCCTGCGCCGTGGCAGCCAGCGGAGCCAGGGCGATAAACAAACTCAATAACTTCCTTAACATGATTATTACTGTTTCAAATTTTTTAATTGGTAATTCGGTAAAAAAATCGGCTACAAAGATAATCTATTTATTTCAATAACCTAACCTTGAAAGCACCTGATCGCTAATATCAATACCGGGAGAGGCGAAAATGATCGACGCGGCGGAAGCCCTGTCAAGCACGATGGCGTAGTTCGACTCGGTCGAAATCGTTTTCACAGCCTCATAAATACTGTCCTGTATGGGTTTGACGAGTTTTTCCTGTTCTTTGGAAAGCTCACCCTGCGGGCCGAAATATTTATTTCTGAGTTCCTGAATGGCATTTTCTTTTGCCACGATTTCGTTCTCGCGTTCAGTTTTCTCGCTGCCCGCCAGGCGAGAGAGGTCAGCCTGATACTTCTTATACATGGCCTCAACGGTTTCCACCTCCCTGTCCACCTCACCCTGCCACTGCTGCGAAAGGGATTCGAGCCGTTTGCCGGCACTCTCATAAGCGGGTATCCTCTTCAGGATATAGTCCATATCAATCAGTGCATACTTTTGAGCGTATGTATTCCCCGCGACCAGCGCCATGAAAATTCCTGTCAAAAAAAGTACTTTCTTCATAATGATTTTATTATTTATGTTTGAATTCAAAAGTCAGCATTCAGCACCGGACAGTCCGATCAAAATTCCTGTCCCAGAATGAAGTGGAGCTTGCTGCCGCCCCTCTCCCTGGTGCCCCGTCCGTAGACAGTGTCGAACCCGTAGGCCCAGTCTATCCCCATCAATCCGATCATCGGCAGGAAGATACGCGCCCCCACACCGGCGGAACGCTTCAGGTCGAAAGGATTCAGCTCCTTCACACTCTGCCACGCATTGCCCGCCTCGAGAAACGCCATACCATAGATGGTGGTACTGCTGGATTCCAGAATAAACGGATAGCGCAACTCCAGTCCGAAACGCGTGTAAGCGCGTCCCCCCGTCATGACGGAATTGTTTTCGTAACCCCTTAACGCTATATTTTCCGTGGCGAAAGTGCTGTAACCGGTCATTCCGTCCCCCCCCACATCAAACGTTTCGAAAGGCGTCAGTTTGTACCTGTTATAGTGTCCCAGGATTCCGAGTTCGACCCTGGTAGCCACAACCGGCGTTCTCTTCACCGTCGAGGGCGTCAGCGGCGTGAAGGTACGAATCTTCAGTTTCCACTTATGATATTCGTTCCATCGGTAGAGTTCCGGATCGTTGTAAGACATTGAGGCATAGTCCTTGCCGTCCCACAAAGAGAAAGGAAGGCTGGCATTGACGCTTAACGCGAACTGAGAACCGAAACGCGTGTAGATGGGGTTGTCGATAGAAGAGCGCGAGAGCGTCAGCCCAAGCGAGATACTGTTGCTGTTCCCTGTCTGGAACGGGAAATAATTGGCCGTCCAGTTCTTCAGCGCATAGAGCTGGTAACTCAGTTCCGCCATAAACTGAAAGTAATCGTCGGGCCATTCAAGCCTTTTTCCGTACCCCAGTGTAACTCCTACCATATTGAATACCTGACCCGGGTCGTAGCTGTATTCCATCGCGTCCTGGTAACCGTATCCTCCGTACCCGTAACTGCCGCCGTAATAGGGGTATCCGCCGTACATGCCGTACGGATCGTTATAAAGGTTCTGGCTGTAATAGCGTTCGTTCAGTCCGGTCATCCTCGAATAATAGGCGCTGAACAATAACTGGTTCGGTCTTTTCCTGCCAAACCAGGGTTCAACAAACTGGAACTGGTAAGACTGATAATAATCGCCGTTGGTCTGTGCGCTCAACACCAGCGTCTGCCCCTCTCCCTGGGGGATGATTCCCCTGTGCATGGAGGGGTTGAGCAGGTTCTTCAGGGAGAAATTATTCAGGCGCAGACTGAGTTTTCCCACCAGTCCCGTCACGCCCCATCCGGCGGAAAACTCAATCTGATCGTTTCCTTTTGAAGTCAGCGGATAGGTTATATCCACCGTACCGTCCTCGGGATTGGGACTGATACCACTCCCGATGTCAGACTGGAGGGCTTCGGGGTCAAAGTGACCTGTCTGCGCGATCTCGCGCACCGAACGGAGAAGATCTTCCTTACTGAATACCATTCCCGGTTTAGTCCTCAGCTCACGGCGGATAATATCTTCATAAAGACGGTCGTTTCCCTGGATGATAACCTTTTTAATCGTTGCCTTGGGGCCTTCCACCACGCGAAGCTCCAGATCCACCGAATCATTCTCGATATTGATCTCTACCGGGTCTATCCGCGAAAACAGATAGCCGTTGTTCTGATACAGGTTGACGGCAGCATCTTCGTCCGAGATCAGCCTCTCCTGCAATTTCTTCTGGTTATAGACGTCTCCGGGCGACATATTGAGCAGTCGTCCCAAATCCGAAGAGGGATAGTGCGTATTACCCACCCAGTTGATGGAGCGGACATGATACAGCGGACCTTCCTCCACCGTAATATCTATGTTCAACGTCTTCTCATCGTGTTTGTAGACCGAGTCGCGAATGATTTCCGCATCACGGTATCCCTTTTCGTGGTATTTCCCGACAAGATTGACCTTGTCCTCCTTATAAAGTTCGTCTACGAACTTTTTGGGACGGAAGAGATTGAGGAGTTTTCTCTTCTCGTTGGTTTTCTTCATAGCCCGCTTCAGTTTGGAGTCCGAGAGGGCATAGTTCCCTTCGATATTGATACTGTTAACCTTCAGTTTCTCTTTTTTATCGACTGCGATTTCCAGAATCACCTGATTTTTCCGGACAGAATCGGGACGCTGCATAATTCTCACCTCCGCGTCGCCAAACCCTTTTTCCGAGAAGAAGCTTTTGATGATCGTTTCCGCGCGGGATATTTGGGGCGGGGTAATTTGATTTCCCTTGACAACGCCCAGTTTCTTTTCAATGTCATCCTGTTCGCTTTTCTTCATGCCGATATAGCGGATATTGCTCACCCGCGGTCTGTCCGTCAGGCGTATTTCCAGCCAGATACTGTCGCCCGCGATCCTGTTATGCAATACCTTTACATCCGAAAAAAGCCCGTGTCGCCAGAACTTTTTGATGACGCCGGAAATATCATCTCCGGGGATTTGTATCTGCTGCCCTTTCGACAGCCCGGAAAAGCCTACGAGCACAAACTTCTGATCCTCATACATGGTACCTTCCACACCCGTTACGTTGATATCGGCTATGTAATACTTTTTGGGAGGAGCGGTATAGTTCACGGCCGGCTGACCGGAAGCCGGCGAAGGTATGGTATCATTCGTCCGGGCCGTTGACACAAACGGCGACAGCATGATAAACAACAGAAGTATATGGGATATTTTCTTCAACATTGTGATATTTTTCTTTTCTCTGACTCTCTTGTTTAGCGGAGAAGTATTATTGAGCACTATTCTATCTGTTCACTGGTTTTGCCGTATCTTCTTTCCCTCCGCTGGTATTCGAGGATTGCTTCATACAGCGTTTCTTCGCCGAAATCGGGCCAAAAAGCATCGGTAAAATAAAATTCCACGTAGGCGCACTGCCACAACAGAAAATTGCTTATACGCTGTTCGCCTCCGGTTCGTATCAACAGGTCGGGATCGGGAATACCCCGTGTGGTAAGGTAATCGGCAAAAGTTTTTTCATCAATGTCATCTTCCCTTAGAACGCCTTTAACCGCATCGGCGGCTATTTTTCGTGATGCCGCGGCAAGTTCCCATTTCGACGAATAACTTAATGCAAGCACTAGCGTAAGTCCCGTTCCCTCCGCCGTTTCCCTGATACAATCTTCAAGGGCGGTGCGTGCATGTTCCGGCAGGCGGTTCATATCACCGATTGAACGGACGCGGACTCCGTTTTTTTTCAAGTCGGCAGTCTCTCTATAGAAGGCATGTACCATCAAATCCATCAGGCCGCTTACCTCTTCGCTGGGGCGATTCCAGTTCTCTGTGGAGAAGGCGTAAAGCGTAAGATACCGTATGGACGCTTTCGATGCAGCCTCCACAACTCCCCTTATGGCGCTAACACCCTCTTTATGTCCCTCTCCCCGCTCCAGTCCCCTGGCTTTTGCCCATCTGCCGTTTCCGTCCATAATAATGGCGATGTGGCCGGGAAGGCGATTTTTATCAATCTTGTCAAGCAACGACATCTTTATTTTATGTCTGAATTGTTAATTCCCGTGACAGGGATCTTCACGCAAACTGAACTCCCATGTCAGAAAAACCATTGTGAACGAATACCAGTCTCTGTTTTTGAGGACACTGCTTTTAATGCCGTAAGGACTGTCCAGATTCCATCCGGTGGTTTTTTCGGTAACGTCGAAATCGTCATCAAACAGTTTTCGCGCCGAGAACTCAATACCGATATTCATTCTGTTTTTTAATTTATACTTAAATCCCATTCCGAAAGGGATATTCGCGTCAATAAAAGTTTCAACTCCCGTTGCGCAGGTGGCGCCCACTCCCGTAAAAAGGTAAGGAGTATAAGGCTTCGTCCCGAGATAAGCGTACTTGTCGCTGTACGGAAAAAAATTGAACTCCACTTGCGTCCCCAGCTCTGCCAGCGTGCGGCGAAAAGAAGCCCGGTGTGCGAACGGAAAAGTATTGCCCGAATCTTCGCTCTTTCCCGAAACACTTCCGGCAAATATGCCGGCTTTGACGCTCCAGAGAAAATTGATGTTGTACCGGAACAGGATCCCCCCGGCCATTCCCGGGTGGAGGTAAAATTTCGTTCTGTTGGCGTCGCCCATATAGAACGAAGTTCCTGCAGCGCTTCCAATTTCGCACCTGTACTCCTGTGCGCGAGTGTTTGCGGTGGATACCATCAAAAAGAGACCCGTTACAAAAAGAGAGACAATGACAGATCTTTCGGTTTTCATCCTGTTTGAGTATTATTGTCTCAACGCTAAAAATTCAGTCCATAAATTGTCCGGAGCGAAGAAATGGCCGATATATGCAGCCAACCCGCCTCCGTCAGCTTCAGTGCCCGTTTTAACCGGTAACGTGGTTTTCTCAATCAATTCAAACAGACCCAAACTTATTGAGTCTGCCTTTCCAAACATCCGCAAATGGGGTATTATCGGATGAAGATATTCCGCCGAATATCCATATATAATTGTCTGTATCGGTAATTACCGATGCATTTGTTCTTCCCGTAAAGTCGTCCGGTAAAACCTGGTTTTCGCCGGCTTCGATCCAGTCCACGCCGTAATTCTCCGAATACATCAACAGATTTTTTCCGGCAGATGATGTTACGATCATCCAGGGTTTGTCATCATAAAAAAAGAGGCTGCTTCCTTTCAAAGTCGCCTCCGTCGGCCTTTTCGACTTGATGTATTTAATAACGCCTTCGTCTTCCTGTATTACCCATATATCTTCATTGGGAGTATTATCGACTTTCGTTCCGCCCGACAGGAAGATGAATTTGCTGGCATAGGATGAACTGCTCTCCACTTTTATCGCCGAAAAGTCCGTAACCGGCATGCCGGCCGGAATATCGTTCATCGGTGTGATTACCGAAAGGTCATTGCCGGCACGGGCAAATTTAAGATTTCCGACATCTTTTACCGCCAGTAAAATATTTCCGGGAGAAGCAAACGGCAATTCTCCGTAGAGCGCCGCCACTTTGTAATTTGTTTGCAGCAGATTCCAAGCCGCGCCGTTGGACGACCGGTATACTGAGCCGGAGGCCGTGTCGAGCGCATAAATGGCGTTCCCGGATGTGATAAGCGACGAGAGCGTAACAGTGTGAGGCATTCCGGAGAGGTTGACGCCGCTCCAATTTTTACCGTCGGAAGAGGAGACGGCCTTCATTTCCGTTCCCGACCGGTAGTAGGTGAAAAACAGGTTATTATGGGCGACGGTCTTCTGACTTGCTGCCGGAGGAGTAGGATCTTTTTCCTTGATTTTTTCCCAAGAGATACTGTCAGGATCATTCTGGTATATGTTCAGTTGGAATTTATAGTTTTTTGCCGTGACGCCGTCGGGAGCGGTTGTTTTGATCTCTCGCAACCGGTTTATGGCAATCGAATCACCCTTCCATGTATAATAGTCGTCCGAGTCATCGAGCCTGAGATCTATCCTGAAGAATGAATAGTAGCTGTTTGAGGCTGTGAGATTCAGAGTCGCGCTGTCCACTTTAAACAGATAGGGTAACGGCTCCCTGTTGAATATCTCCCCTTTTACCTGGTCGATCGTGAAGACGACGCCTGACAGCAGAGAGGCTGTATCGGTACGGGAAGAGACGGAAATGGCATATATTTGCGGATCTGTGGGATACTCTATAATACTGTCGGAGGAATTAAGGCAGGAAGAAAACAACAATATGTTCACAATAAGCGCCGCTGCCCAAAAGGAATATTTAAATATCATTCGTTTCAAAAATATTGTATACCACGTCGTTTAGGATATGCAAAAGTAGAAAGATTTTTCTCTCCAGCCATATCAAAATGGATATTTAATGAATATTTCGAGTTATTTTGCTCTTTAAATGAACCTGAAGCGAGCCAGGGTAGTCAATAGAGGCGATCATATCCCCCTGTATGGCCGGCGCTTTTACTCCTGCCCGGAGCGCCTTCTCTGTCGTCTCGACGTATGCTTCGTCCCACATCTCCTTTTCGATGAAGGAGGTCAGCAGCCGGGCGCCCCCTTCTATCAGGAGAGAGTGTATTTTTTCGTCATACAGCCGCTTCAGTATTTGTGTATTGGTGTCCCCGGAGAAGTCTATTTCCATGTACTTTACATGCTTTTTCTCTGTTACGCCGGGGGGGGCGGATGCCGTGAAAACGATGACGGGTGCCGATCCGTCGAACAGGGATGCGCCGGCCGGGATTTTGTTTTCCCTGTCGATAACCACTCTTGCCGGGTGATGGCCGAACCACTTTCTTGCCGTTAACCGGGGATTGTCCAGCAGTGCGGTGCGAGTGCCTACCATGATTCCCTGCACCTGCGTGCGGAATTTGTGGACGAGGGTGTGTGTCAGGGCGCCGGACAGGATTTCCGGCTGTTTCCCGTCACCCGCTGCGCGGTGGCGATCCATGAAGCCGTCGCAGCTTTGCGCCCATTTCAGAATTATGTAGGGTCTGCCGCAGAGATGGTTCACGAAGAAAATCCTGTTCAGGTCGCGCGCTTCTTTTTCCAGTATTCCCGTCACCACTTCAATGCCGTGCTCTCTCATCATCGCGATCCCTTTGCCCGACACCTTCGGGTTGGGATCGCCGGTGGCTACCACTACGCGGGGAATCTTTCGGGTGATAATCAGTTCCGTGCAGGGAGGGGTTTGGCCGTGATGCGTGCAGGGTTCAAGCGATACGTAGAGGGTGGATTCCGGAAGCAGCGTGCTGTCTTTTACGGAGGTGATGGCATTTACCTCTGCATGTGCGTTCCCGTATTGACGGTGAAATCCTTCTCCGATTATCCGGCCGTTGTGTACCACTACGGCGCCGACCAGGGGATTCGGTTTGGTGAAGCCTTCTCCCTTGCGGGCAAGCTGAAGGCATCTCTCCATAAATTGCGGATTCAGTTCCATTTTTTAATTACCTTTACAGTGTGTAAGATGCGATCCGGAAAAGAGTAAAACCGTTTGGCTTTCTTCCCGGCTTTCGTCATATTTGGCTTTCGTTATGCAACACCCGTTTCTACATTTTTTGCAGGAGGAATTGAACGGACTTTACTCCGGAAGGGAGGCGTCTGTCCTGATGCAGCTTATCTTTGAGGAGATATGCGGCACTCCTTTCAGGGGCATAACGGCAGACAAAATTAATCATTTATCCGGTTTGGAGATCGGTAAAGCGGAAGATATTGTCCGCAGACTGAAACGCGGAGAGCCGATACAGTATATACTGGGGAAGACGGAGTTTTACGGGCTGTCCTTCAGGGTTACGCCCGATGTGCTTATTCCCCGTCCCGAAACGGAGGAGCTTGTGGAATGGATTCTTGCCGGAGACCGGCAGTCAGGCCGTTCGGTGCTGGACATCGGTACCGGCAGCGGCTGCATCGCGGTGACGCTGGCTGAGAAGATGAGGGGGGCTGAGGTACATGCCTGGGACGTATCGGAAAGGGCGTTGAGGGTGGCGTCGGAAAATGCCCGTCTGAACGGGGTCGCTGTACGGTTTTCCGTGCGGGACATTTTTCAGCCCGTCGATGGCTGTCCGCTCTTTGACGTGATCGTGAGTAATCCTCCCTATGTGACGGAGTCGGAAAAGGCGGATATGGAGGTGAATGTTCTCGGCTTTGAGCCTCATACGGCGCTTTTTGTCGCCGACGACAATGCGTTGCTTTTTTATGAGCGGATTGCCGATGTGGCGCTTGTGTTGCTGCGCGAAGGGGGGGAACTGTATTTTGAGATTAACCGGGAAAAAGGGGCGGAAGTGAGTACTTTGCTCCGGAGTAAGGGGTTTATCCGTATGGAATTAAGGAAAGATATTTCGGGGAATGACAGGATGGTGCGAGCCGTAAGACCGGAATAAAAATGGGAATGGAAATGGAAATGGAAATAGAAATGGAGATGAACAGGAAAGGCGGGATGAGCGAGGAGGAGAAGGCTTATGCCAGGATGACGCGGCTCTGTTCGCAAAAAGAGTGCGCACCCTTCGACATTGCCGGGAAGTTACAGGGGATGGGCCTTCCGGAGCCGGAGAGAGACAGGATCGTCGACCGGCTGAGGAGGGAAAAATATATTGATGAAGAACGGTTTGTCCGGAGCTATATCCGTGACAAACTCCGGTTCGATAAATGGGGCAGGAGAAAGATTGCGTTTTACCTGAAGCAGAAGCAACTGCCACAGGAACTGATTGAGGAAGCGTTTTCGGAACTTCCCACCGATTCGTTCGAAGAATCATTGCAGTCGATACTCGACAGAAAATGGAAAACAGTGAAGGGACGGTCAGACCGTGAAAAGCGGGATAAGCTGATCCGGTATGCACTGTCCAGAGGCTATTCTCCGGACGAAGTGACAGCCTGCATGAAAAAAATGCAGACGGAGGAGGATCTTCAATGAAGCGGAATGAATGGATAAGGCAACTGCTGCACCTTTTTTACCCGAACGTGTGCGTTATCTGCGGCAGCGAACTGCTTCAGGAAGAAGAAGGCGCCTGCCTGCAGTGCCTGTACAGATTGCCGAAGACATATAACTTCAGGGAACCGGGTAACGGCGCCGAAAGGCTGATGTCCGGCCGTATCCCCTTCGAACGGATCGCCTCCTTCTGCGTCTATACGAAAGGTGGCATCCTGCAACCCCTGATCCATCACCTGAAGTATCATAACGGTCAGCCCGTCGGCCTGCTGCTGGGACGCATGTTCGGGAAAGACCTGCTGGGCAGCGATTTTCTGCGTCCGGTCGAGTTGATCGTTCCCGTGCCGGTACATCCCAAAAGAAAGAAAACAAGAGGATACAACCAGGCGGAAATAATTGCCAAAGGGCTTTCCGAAACCACCGGAATACCCCTGTCGACCGACAACCTGCTCCGCGCTATACACAATCCCACACAGACGAAGCGCGACAAAACACAGCGCTGGGAGAATGTAAAAGACATTTTTAAAGTAACCGATCCCGGGCTTTTCGAACAGAAACATCTGCTCCTGGTGGACGATGTAATCACTACCGGATCTACGCTGGAAGCCTGCGGGACAGCCCTGATGACGTGTACCGGCGTAAGAATCAGCATAGCAACACTCGGAGAAGCCCGTTAGCCACATTTTTTTCGGGGAAATAATGCGCAAGTAATTTTGAAAAAGAGTACTTTTGCAGTCAATCTGAAAAAATTGACAACACGAGTATGAACACGCTACGAAAATTAACAGCCGAAAAGCTCCTCAGAATCAAGGCTATCAAGTTACAACCCTCCAATCCCTTCACATGGGCTTCGGGTTGGAAGTCGCCCATATACTGCGACAACCGGAAACTGATGTCCTACCCGGCCGTCCGTAATTTTGTGAAGGTAGAATTCGCCCGCCTTGTGCTTGAAAAATATCCGCAAGCCGACGCCATAGCAGGAGTAGCCACAGGCGCCATCGCACCCGGCGTACTGGTCGCCGACCTGCTTGACCTCCCCTTCGTATACGTCCGTTCGGCGCCGAAGGACCACGGACTGGAGAACATGATCGAGGGAGACCTGAAACCCAAACAGAAAGTAATCGTAATAGAAGACCTGGTCTCGACGGGAGGCAGCAGCCTGAAGGCAGTAGAAGCCATCCGCAGCAATGGATCCGACGTCCTCGGCATGTTGGCAGTGTTCACCTACGGATTCCCCCTTTCCGTGAATTGCATGCACGAAGCGCGAGTAGAGCTAACCACGCTCTGCGACTACGACGCGATCCTGGACGAAGCCCTGGCAACCGGTTATATCGACGAATCGGAACTGCTGACGCTGCAAGGCTGGCGAAAGAGTCCGGAAACCTGGGGCCAAACCGCTAAAAAGACAAAAAAATGACTGAATATACCAGTGAAATAAAAACCATTCCGCACGCCGATACCGACGTATTCCGCGTACTCTCCGATCTGCGGAAACTTGAGTCGGTAAGAGACCGAATCCCCGAAGACAGACTGACGGACTTTTCGTTCGACGCAGACAGCATCTCCTTCCGGGTAGACCCGATAGGGACAGTCACATTCCTCGTCGCAGAGCGCGAACCCAACAAACACATAAAGTTCAAGTCTGACAGACTTCCCTTCGACGTTTTCCTGTGGATACAGTTAGTCTCGAAAGGCGAAAGAGATACCCGCCTGCGAATGACGGTAAAAGCCGACTTGAATCCGCTTATCAGAGGGATGATCGAGAAGCCGATAAAGGAGGTAATAGATAAAATCTCCGACGCGCTGACTCAGTTGCCTTACGACCGGATCTGAACATTCACTCAAGAATCGGCGAGGATTCATTCACTCGCCGAAAGCTTCGCGTCATTCATTCGCCACGCCCATGTAATCCAACAGCGGATCGTTCGCAGCGCTCACGCCAATTACGCTGTGCGTGTAACTCAGGCAAGAGAAAACCTTTTCGCGCCAATGGAAAACAGTAAAACGGAAAATTGAAAAAGATCACTCCACTACCCCACTACCCCAATGTCATTCAGTTAAGGATTAAAAACAGGGAAACCATTGAGTTACGGAAATAAATCCGGTTCTTTGAATCGCCAAACAAAAAGAACATAACTCAATGGTCGATGCAAATATAGCGATAATCTGCGCATTAAAACAATTTTTAGAAGAAGTAAGTAACAGTTCCCTGAAACAAACTTATGTGGAACACAAAAGCGACTTTAGTCGTCAAAG
>JAIRSV010000133.1 GCA_031255275.1 Proteiniphilum sp. | reverse complement strand
CATAAGCCCCATTACTCTCAACTCTACATCTTCATCACCCTCCAGCAGGTGTTCGAGATAAGTGCTGTCCACCCAGTCGTCGCTGTCGATAAATGCTACCCATTTGCCTTTTGCCCTCTCCAGACCTAAATTTCGGGCACGGCTTACTCCTTTGTTCTCCTGATGAAAAACCTGCACGCGGGAATCCTTTTGTGCATATTCGTCACAAATCTGTCCGCTGCCGTCGGTACTGCCGTCATTTACTAACAGCAGCTCAAAAGAGGTATACGTCTGAGCCAGAATACTCTCCAGACACTTGCGGAGGTATTTCTCTACATTATATACCGGAACTATGACACTGATCATGGGATTCATACAAAACATTTCTACTTTTAAACTGTCCGAAAGAAGACGCTCTGACGCTTGAAAAAACGGGTGAAAAACATGTACAAATTCAAAAAAAACGCGCTTGACTGACTCACAGTCCGAAATTTGCGGGTAGGCAAAGGGGACGAAATTTTGTATTCCAAACAGTTACCGGACCCGGCGAAGCCGGTTCCCGCGAAAGAGGTATGTAGTTTCCGTACTGTCATTCTATAGGGGATTATATATATTTTACAAATATAGGCAGGTTTTTCGGGAAAAAGAATCTTTTGATAGTATTTTCTTGTTTTTTTGCTGTTCGTGTTTTGCCTGTTCTTCATGGTAATTGAATGCCTGTTGAATAATTCCCCTCTTTGACGCTATTTCTGCCGGAACGCAGCGAAGCGGGGAAACCTGCTATCAGTGCGCGATAGCGTAATTTTTCCTCCTGAAAGGGGAGTGAGGGTACGTCACGGCGCTGCAAACGAATAACAGCATAAGTACCTGAAAAAACTGCTGTAATTTCACAATACAGACCGTGAATATTTCTCAAAACGTAAAGCACTGCTGGTTTTCATCAAAAAATCGCAATAAATAACAAAAAAAAGAGGTTTCGGATAACGAATATTTGAAATTAATCATATATCCTTGCCGTCTGACATTGAAATCAAGAAGGTGATCTCCATGTTCAGCGATACTTCCACCGGCGGCCGGCATAAGACCGAACGGATGAAAATCAGGGAATAACCCGACCGGTGAACCATCGAAATTTATTGCATATTTCTTAAAGACAGGAATCGTTTCGGAAAGGAAATGGATTCTGTAACTAAAACTAAACACACGTGATTTACTAATTCTAAAATTAAAGAAAATGAAAGGCAAAAGCAACTCATTTAAATGGAAAGGAGTTCTGTTCGTCTGTATATGGACAGTCTCCGTCGGTTTGTTTGCTCAGAACATTACCGTGAACGGTACGGTTACCGATGCTAACGGTGATCCTGTGATCGGGGCGACGGTTGTGGTGCAGGGTAATGCTTCACACGGTACGGTTACCGATATAGACGGAAATTACTCTCTGAGTAATGTCCCGGGAAATGCGACGCTGCAGTTCAGCTACGTGGGTATGACTGCTCAATCGGTGGCAGTGAGCGGAAGATCTGCCGTTAACGTTGTGATGGAGGCTGATACGGAACTGCTGGAGGAAGTGGTGGTGACGGCTTTGGGTATCAAACGTCAACAAAGGTCTTTGGGTTATTCTACGACGCAGGTTGGCGGTGATGAATTTACTCTGTCGCGAGATCCGAATCTGGGAAATGCTTTATCCGGTAAAATCGCCGGGGTGACGGTGGCCGGTAATGCTACCGGACCCGGTGGTAGCAGTCGTGTTGTTATCCGGGGGAATGCTTCTCTGACGGGTAATAATCAACCGCTGTATGTGGTGGATGGGGTCCCGTTTGATAATACGAACCTGGGCGCGGCCGGTACCTGGGGGGGGATGGATATGGGTGACGGTTTGTCTAACATCAATCCTGATGATATTGAGAATATTCAGGTGTTGAAGGGGGCGGCGGCTTCGGCTTTGTACGGTTACCGGGGCGGTAACGGGGCGATCTTGATTACGACCAAATCGGGACGGATGGAAAAGGGGGTCAGTATTGAGTTTAATAATAATCTGACGTTTAATGCTATTTATGATTATCGTGATTATCAGCAGGTGTTCGGGCAGGGGCTGGAGGGGAAGCGTCCGGTGGATGTTAATTCGGCGAAGGCGTCTGAGTCGGCCAGCTGGGGTGAGGCGATGGATGGACAGAATGCGGTCAACTTCCTGGGAAATGAGTACAGGTATGCGTATGTGGATAACTGGAAGCGTTTTTACAGGACGGGGATAAATGATGTGGCGTCGGTGGCGGTCAGCGGTTCGGCGGAGAGGATTGCTTATCGCTTTGGGCTGTCGAACGCGTATGAAAGGAGTATTTTGCCGAATGCGGGAAGCTCTCAACAGGGTATTAACTTGAATACGACGTATGATTTTGCTGATAATTTGCAGCTGGTCGTGAATGCGAATTATGTGTTTGAGAAGTTCAACGGTCGGTCTAACCTGTCTGACGGAAACGGGAATACGAATGCGTCTTTGATTCATCGTGGCAATTCTTTTGACATCGGATGGCTGGAGCGGGGCGGCGCGGACTGTGACTGGGGGACGACGGTGACGGGCGCTGAATTGATCGGCGGTACGAATGTTTATTTCAATAATCCTTACTGGTTGCAGTACAGAAAGACGAATAATACGGATAAGAACCGTCTGACGGGTGCGATGACGCTGAAATGGGATATTGCGGAGTGGCTGTATGTGCAGGGGGCGGTGCAGCGGGACGGATATAATCTTGACTTCAGACAGGTGCAGCCGGTGGGGGCGGCGGCTGATCCGGCGGGATGGCTGACGGAGTATGCGAAGATGTATTCGGAATTGAATTTGAATTATCTGGTCGGTTTCGACAGGAGGTTTGCGGAGTGGTCTGTGGGGGCGACTGTCGGCGGAAACCGTCAGCGGAATGTGGTGAAGCAGTTTACGACGAGTGATGGCGGTCGGCCGTTTATCGTGGATGGGTTGTGGTCGGTGAACAATCTGGGGGATAAGCGTCCGAAGAAGGATTATACGGAGTATCGGGTGAATTCGGTGTATGCGACGGCTGATTTCGGTTGGAGGAATCTGGTGTTCCTGAATTTGACGGGGAGGAATGACTGGTTTTCGACGCTGGCGCCTGAGAGTAACAGTTATTTTTATCCGTCGGCTACGCTGTCGTGGGTATTTTCGGATTCGTTTGCCGTGCCGGACTGGTTTTCGTTCGGCAAGCTGCGCGCTTCTTATGCTTCGGCTTCCAACGGGACGTCGGCTTATCAGAATCTGTTGCTTTACAGGGTGAGGGATTATACGGTGAACGGGCAGCATACGGTGACGCAGAATAATGATAACAAGTATCCGAATCCGGGGTTGAAGCCGGTTCGTATTTCGGAGCTGGAGGCGGGGTTGAATCTGTCGTTCTTCGGGAACAGGCTGTCGTTTGATATGGCGTATTATACGAAGAATACGAGGGATGATATTGCGGTGGTTTCCACTTCCGGCGCTTCGGGATACGGGGCTAAGGTGGTGAATGTGGGGGAGATTCGCAATAACGGGTTTGAGTTTCTGATGGATATTACGCCGGTTCGCTCGCGGCAGTTTATGTGGAATGCGACGGTGAATTTTGCTTTCAATGACAGTCGGGTGCTGTTTTTGGGCGAGGGCGTGGAGCGTCTGCAGATTGACGGGGCGAGTGCGCGTTCGGGGAATGTTTACGTGCAGAATGTGGTGGGTTCTTCTTACGGTGAGCTGATCGGATACCGGTACAGGCGCGACGGTGAGGGGAATATCGTGTTTAAGGATGGTATTGCTCAGCGGGCTGACGGGCTTGAGAGTCTGGGGAACGGGGTGTATAAGTTTGTGGGGGGATGGAAGAATTCGTTCCGTTACCGGGATTTCTCGCTGTCGTTTCTGCTGGACTTCAAAACGGGGGCGAAGCTGTTTTCCGGCACCAACTATTTGCTGTTTGGCGAGGGGCTGCACAGGAGGACGCTGGCGGGACGTACGGCGGCCGAACCGAATGCGGTGATCGTCGGCGCGGGTGTCATGGAGGATGCCTCCGGCCATTATGTCACCAATACGGTGGGGGTGGATGCGCAGAGTTATTACAGGGGTATTGTCAACAACAATATCGGCGAGGAGTTTATTTATGATGCCGGTTTCCTGAAGTTTCGCGAGATTTCGCTCGGCTATGAGTTTCCGAAGGCTGTGATGGAGCGCTTGAGGGTGATGAAGGGCTTGAGCATTGCGCTGGTGGGGCGTAACCTTTGGACGATTGTGAAGCATACGGATAATATTGATCCGGAATCGGCGTATAATAATTCCAACGGGCAGGGGCTTGAACTGAACGGTTATCCTGCTGCCAGGAGTGTGGGTTTTAATGTGAATATCAAATTTTAGTATGATTAAATTGAACTTGTTATGAAGGGATATATAATTATGAAAGGATATATGATTATGAAGGGATATATGAAATGTGTTTTCGCGGCACTGGTGCTGATGGTGTCAGCTTCTGCCTGTAACGATTTCGGGGATGTGAATATTGATCCGGAACACATGAATCAGGGCAATGTGCCGTATGAGATGGTTTTTGCCAATGCGCAGCACCAGGCGCTGGGTTCAGACTGGGATGTCTGGCGCAATGCCTGTATCTATTCCGGGCAGTGGGTGCAGCATCTGACTTCTGTCGAGAACTGGTGGAGTTATAATCTCTATGCTTACAGCGACGGCTATTCGGCCGCTTACTGGGACGGTGTTTATTCCGGCGACCGCGGCGCCGTGCGCGACGTGACTGCCGTGATGGATCTGTGGAAGGATCGTGAGGGGTATGAGATTGATTATAACATGAGCCGTGTGATGCGGGTGTATGTGATGCACCGGATGACGGATCTTTATGGAGATGTACCCTTTTCGGAAGCGGGACGTCCGGATGACTATTCCTATCCCCGGTATGATCCTCAGCGGGACATCTATATGGATATGCTGAAGGAGCTGGATGAGGCGCAGGCGCGGCTGGGCGACGGAACGGCCCGGATGGGCGCCAATGATCTCTATCTGCAGGGGGACGCTGCGGGATGGAAGCGGTTTGCCAACTCGCTGATGCTTCGCCTGGCGATGCGGCTGTCGAAGGTTGACCCTGCCACGGCAGCGGTCTGGGTGAAGAAGGCGGTCTCGAACGGGCTGATCACCGACGTCTCGCAGAATGTGATGCTGAATCATCCGGGGGGCGTGACGACGGATGACTCGTCTGAACCGTACGCCAAGATCTTTGCGCATGAGGACAGGGAGTTTTTCCTGAGTGAGCGTTTTGTGACGCACCTGCGGGAGACCGGAGATCCGCGTCTGGCGCTGATCGGGTGTGTATGTGAGGATCCGAGCTACTCCATTCAGAGTCCGAACTATCAGCTGGGCAATCCGGACCCCTCCGTGCAGGAGGGCCTTCCGGGCGGATATAACCTCTCAACGGAAAGCGACTGGTTTATCGGAAAGACCATTCCGGAATTCAACGATAAGGTTTATCTGGAGAATTATGCGAGCAAATATTCGGTGCCGAACCGTTACACCTACTCGGATCCCACCGCGCCGACTTTTATTGTAACCTATGCCCAGACGCAACTGTTGCTGGCGGAGGCCGCCGTGCGCGGCTGGACGCAGGGGAAGAGTGCGAAGGAGTATTATGAGGCTGGCGTGTATGCGGCGATGGAACAGTTTAAGCAGTTCCCGAACAGTGCACGGCTCTGCGGAGAGTTTCTGACGTCGGAAACGGTTGAATGGTATCTGAAGATGAATCCGTTTGACGACAGTTCAGCGGAAGCTTCACTGAAGCAGATCAATACGCAGTACTGGATTAACTGTTTCTGCGACGAGTATGAATCGTTTGCCAACTGGCGCCGTTCAGGGTATCCGGAACTGACTCCGACCGTCGATCCCGATAATCGGTACGGGATGACTGCTACGGACGGTTCCATTCCGCGACGCTTCGCCTATCCCTCCACGGAATCTCAGATTAACACAAGTCATTATGAAGAGGCCGTCAGGAGGATGGATAAGGGAGATACGTTCGAATCCCGCGTGTGGTGGGATGTGAAATAACCGGATTGACTGATAATCGTATGCCTGTCAGCGAGTAACGGGGCTGTCTCTGAAAGGAGTCAGCCCCGTTCGAGTTTGTACAGCGACCCCCGTCAAGGCTGGACAGCGATCTCCGTCTAAGCTGGACGGTGAACTCCGTCAAGGCGGGAGGGCGCTCCCCGTCAGGGCGGGAGAGCGACCTCCGTCAGGGCGGGAGAGCGACCTCCGTCAGGGACGGTAAGGGGTTGTGGAATGGGGTACGGGATTGCGGGGGCCTTCCGGCCCCGGAGGGGGGAAGAAGGAAGAAGGTTAACCGTATATCTCTTTTTTCCCGGCCAGGAGGGTGTTTTTCAGCAGCGAAGCGATCGTCATGGGGCCTACGCCGCCGGGGACGGGTGTGATATGGGAACATTTCGGCGCGACTTCGTCAAACATGACGTCGCCGACGAGTTTGAATCCCGATCGTGTCTCCGTACTGGGGACGCGGGTTGTGCCGACGTCGATCACCACGGCGCCCTCCTTCACCATATCGCCCCGCAGAAACCGGGGCGCTCCCAGCGCGGCTATAATAATATCGGCCTGCAGCGTAATCTTCCGGATGTCGGGCGTACGGCTGTGACAGACCGTCACCGTGCAGTCGCCCGGCCAGGCCTTCCGCAACATCAGCACGGAGACGGGCTTGCCGACGATATTGCTGCGTCCCAGCACCACGCAGTGCCGACCCGCAGTCTCAATCTCATATCTTCCGAGCAGCTCCGCAATGCCTGCGGGGGTGGCCGGGAGGAAGCAGGGCATACCGAGCAGCAGACGTCCCACGTTCACGGGGTGAAAGCCGTCCACATCCTTGCGGAAATCGACAGCTTCGAGGATCTTCATTTCGGATATATGCTTCGGGAGGGGCAACTGTACGATAAAGCCGTCCACGTCATCATCACCGTTCAGCCGGTCGACACAGGCCAGCAGCTCCTCCTCCGTGACGCTATCCTCATAACGGATCAGCGTGGAGCGGAATCCTGCCTCTCCGCACGCCTTCACCTTGCCGGCCACATACGTCTCACTGCCGCCGTCGTGCCCCACCAGCACCGCCGCAAGGTGCGGCGCACGACCTCCCGCTGCCACCATCGCAGCCACCTCTTCAGCAATCTCACTCCTCATCCGTGCGGCTACCGCCTTTCCGTCAATCAACTGCATGGGGCTTACCTCCTTTTCTTCATATTCTTTCCATTCTTCACATTCCGCACAGCCTGGCGACCGCTGCCGGAAGTCACCATCCGCATCATTCTGCGCGTCTCGTCAAACTGCCTCAGGAGCTTGTTCACCTCCTGCACGCTGGTGCCGCTGCCCCGGGCGATACGGGCACGACGACTTCCGTTCAGTATTTCGGGAGAGGTACGCTCCAGCGGCGTCATCGAGCCGATGATCGCCTCAATACCCTTGAAGGTGTCATCATCAACGTCCATATCCTTGACGTACTTGCTGGCCCCGGGGATCATGGAAGCAAGATCCTTCAGGTTACCCATTTTCTTGACCTGCCGGATCTGCGCGGCAAAGTCGTTGAAGTCAAACTGATTTCTGACGATCCTCTGCTGCAGGCGACGCGCCTCTTCCTCGTTATACTGCTCCTGCGCCCTCTCTACGAGCGAGACAATATCTCCCATGCCGAGGATACGGTCAGCCATTCGTTCGGGATGAAACACATCAATCGCCTCCAGCTTCTCGCCCGTGCCGACGAACTTGATAGGCTTGTCGACCACCGACCGGATGGAGAGTGCCGCCCCGCCGCGCGTATCACCGTCGAGCTTCGTCAGCACCACGCCGCTGAAGTCGAGTCGCTGATTGAACTCTCTGGCCGTATTCACCGCATCCTGTCCCGTCATGGAGTCGACCACGAAGAGCACCTCCTGCGGATTGACAGCCTTTTTGATCGCCTCAATCTCCCTCATCATCTCCTCGTCCACGGCAAGCCGGCCTGCCGTATCGATAATCACCACATCCCTGCCGTGCTGACGGGCATGGAGAATAGCATTCCGTGCAATCTTCACCGGATCGTCGTTCTCTTCCTCCGCATAGACGGGCACCCCGATCTGCTGACCCAGCACCTTCAGCTGCGCAATGGCGGCGGGACGGTAGACGTCACAGGCCACCAGCAGCGGATTCTTACCCCGTTTACTTTTCAACATTCCGGCAAGCTTCCCCGAGAAGGTAGTCTTCCCCGACCCCTGCAACCCGGACATCAGGATGACGGCAGGATTTCCCTTTACGTTAAAATCGGCCGCACTGCTTCCCATCAGCAGTGCCAGTTCATCGTGCACAATCTTCACCATCAACTGCTCCGGCTTCACGGCGACCAGCACATTCTGCCCCAGCGCCTTCTTCTTCACCGTCTCGGTAAACTCGCGGGCAGTCTTATAATTCACATCAGCGTCCAGCAGAGCGCGACGTACCTCCTTCAGCGTCTCCGCCACGTTAATCTCGGTAATCTTCCCCTGCCCCTTCAATATCTTGAACGACCTCTCGAGCCTTTCACTCAAATTCTCAAACATAATACTCTAAAACTGTTTAAAATCCGTATCCATTATTACCGGCAAACGGCAAGTAAAAATCCCATTTCTACAGTCAACGCAGTACGAAACGGGCTACTCTCCCGGCCGAACCCCGCAGTGCTAAATCGGTTCGGCTCCGGCGGCGCAAAGATAATGAAAAAAGGATTAAAAAAGAGACACCCTTCACATTTATTGATTACATTTGCAGACTCATACAAGCAAAGCCCTGATGGAACAACAGTCACTCCGCCGCTACATATACCTCTCCATAGCCGCCGCCGCAGTCACAATCCTGCTGAAGTTTCACGCCAGCACCCTCACCGGATCAATGGGACTCTTCTCCGACGCTTTGGAATCTCTCGTAAACCTGTTCGCCGCCATCTTTGCCCTGATCATGTTCAACATATCGCGGAAGCCGGCCGACAGAGAACACGAATTCGGTCACAGCAAAGCTGAATACTTTTCGAGCGCCGCAGAAGGCGCCCTCATCCTGATAGCCGCCTTCTCCATCATCCGAACCACCATCCCCCGCCTCATCACCCCCCACCCTATCGAAAATATCGGAACCGGTCTGTGCTATTCTCTGCTGGCCACACTGGTCAACCTGGCCGCCGGCCTCACGCTGATCCGTCGGGGGAAGAAGGCAAAATCTCTGCTCCTGGAGGCTGACGGCCGCCACCTGATGACAGACGTATGGACATCAGCAGGCGTCATCCTCTCCATCATCATCGTGAAGCTCACCGGATGGTTGCTGGTCGACCCGCTCATCGCCCTCATCGTCGCGCTCAACATCATCCGCACGGGATACGGACTCATCAGCCGTTCCGCCAGCGGCCTGATGGACGCCACCCTGCCCGGTGAAGACCTGATAAAGATCACCACTTATCTTGATTCGCTGAAAAGTCAGCAGATAGAATATCATTCACTGCTGACCCGGGCGGCGGGACACCGCAAATTTATCACCCTTCACGTGCTGGTACCCGGCCAGTGGACGGTGAAGCAGGCGCACGATCATGCAGACAGGATAGAGGAGACCCTTGTGAATATGTTTGATGAACGGGTAACAGTACATACACATCTCGAACCGGTAGAAGATCCCGCATCAATGCGAGACATCGGCATCGACCGGGAGCAGATGTGTTGATGTGTTGATGTCAAGTAAAGAAAACCAGCTCGGGGAGCGCCCGAGTGGCAAGGGGCGGGAGCACCCGCCCCGACGAACGAAAAAATTAATATGATGATATGATAATGTCAAGTAAAGAAAACCAGCTCGGGG
>JAIRSV010000130.1 GCA_031255275.1 Proteiniphilum sp. | reverse complement strand
ACATTCTCCCTGCTGTTTTTCGCCTTGGGGAGTTTCACCCTCACGAGGTTATTCACGGGCTTATTGAAAACGGTGAGGTATATATCGTCGTTGCGCTGCGTGATGTAACCCCAGTCCTGCTTCTCCAGTTCCGAACTGTGTACGCCGTATACCGCCTCGCCGTTTACCTGCATCCAGTTGCCTATTTCCCGTGCAATACCGGTCTCTTCCCGGCGGATGTTTCCCTGACCGTCGGGGCCGAAGTTAATTACCAGGTTTCCGTTGAGGGCGTTTGCCCGCATCATCATTTCGATCAGGTCGAAAGGCGTCTTTACGTACGACAGTGACCAGTCGCGGTGATACCCCCACTGATTTTCGGGGATGGTTGTCACGCAGTCCCAGTCGTTGCCACCCACTTCGGCGAGAGACGCGGGGAGGTTACGCTCGAAGCGCTGATCGTAGTCATCAATCAGGTCGCCGTTGGAGTCGATATGCCTCTGTCCGTTTTCGTCCGCCCTGAAGCGGCTTCCGATGATCAGTCCGGGGTGCATGTCGCGCAGTTCCCGGCCGAGGTTGTCCACCCATTCGGCCTCCTTCATCCAGGCGCCGTCCCACGAGCCGTCGAACCAGAGACCTTTGATTGCGGGATAATCCGTAAGAAGCTCTATCAGCTGATTCCGGGTGAATTCCTTGAACGACTGATAGCGGATACTGTCGGCATCGGTTTTGAACGGGCGATAGTTTTGCCAGTCGTTGTTGCGCAGAAATTCGTCTTTGGGCGCTCCCGTCTGGTAGCCCGGATGATTCCAGTCGATGATGGAGAAATAAAGATGTACGTCTATCCCTTCGGCGGTGTAAGCGTCGACTATCTCGCCCACAATGTCCTTTTTGTAGGGGGAACGGGCTATGGTGTAATCGGTATATTTGCTGGGCCAGAGGCAGAAGCCGTCGTGATGCTTCGTGGTGAAGATCATATACCTGGCGCCCATTTGCTTTGCCTGTTTCGCCCAGGCTTTGGCGTCAAAATTGACCGGATTAAACTGTTTGTAGAGGCTGTCGTATTCCTCTTTGGTGATCAGACCGGAGGTGCGAAACCATTCGGCAGCGTAGGTGGAAGTTTTTCCGTTCCACTGCCCGCCGGGAATGGCGTATACCCCCCAGTGGATAAATTGTCCCAATCCGTGTTCGCGCCAGCGTTGCATTTCGCTGTCGGTACGGATTCCTGTCCGGTGCGCTCCATGCTTGAGCGGTACCGATTCCCTTTGCTTCACGGCGTACAAATTGCCGGAAGCCAGCAGGGTGATGAGTAGCGTAAACAGTAAAGTCTTTTTCATTCTCTGTTTAAGTTGATTTTAAGTTGTGACTGATGTATTATGGTAGGAAAAACGTTACAGGCCCGTGTGCATTCCCTTTCTTTCCTGCGGGGAACTTACCTCCTCTTCCCGTCTGTTTTCGGGGGAGTAGTGCCACACTATTTTGTCGCGATACGTTTCGTCGTTTTTTTCTATGGTTGCCTCAATTATATTTTCGCCGGTCTTGAGCGGCACATCTTTAAAGATGTAGTGCACATCCGTGTTGCCGGTGATATAACCGGTCACTTCAGTTCCGTTCACCGTCAAGCGGGGCGCGCCGATATTCGAGTAGACTGTGACCGGTGTATATTCGTTCACCCGCCGGTCGGCCCTGCGCTGGGTGAGGTAGAGAACCGGCTCGCGACTCCAGTTGGCCTTATACCAGTAAAAGGCATCCTTTTTCACCTTACGGTCAAAGGTGACCAGCCCTTTCATGTTGCGGGAATGTACGCCTCCCTGCGCCGATAGGGGAGTTGCAAAGTCAAACATGTTCCAGACGTAGGAAGCCAGCAGGTAAGGATGCTTTGCGATGACGCCCCACTGTATTTCGTGGAACTTTGTAGCCCACGTTTCGTAATACTTGCGGTCGAAACCGCAACAGTCACCGATCTCGCTCACCTCTTCGTTTTGCTGGTGGATATTGGCTTCGCCGCCGTACTCCGAGAAGATGACTTTGTGATGGGGAAACTCCTTTTCGGCCTTCGCCACCCAGTTTTCTATGTCGCCGATTTTGCCCCCGTACCAGCCGAAGTAATGGTTTATACCCTGCAGATCGGCATTGTTATTGGCCTGCGCGTCGACGGTATTGTAACCGCTCACGGAGACCGTGTAGCGGTCGGAATCTTCGCTCTTGGCCAGGTCGTGCAGTCTGGTCGTGAGCGGTATTGTCTGCTCGAAAGGAGCATACACTTCGTTGTGCAGCCCCCACACGTAGATGCTGGGATGATTGAAGTTTTGCCGTATCAGTTCGGTAAGCTGCTGCACGGCATTTTCCGACTCGTAAGTAGTCACCTGATTCACAAACGGTATTTCAGCCCAGACCAGCAGCCCGATGCTGTCGCACTTCGCATAGAAATATTCGGCCTGCTGATAGTGCGCCAACCGGACAGTCGTGGCGCCTATCTCCCGGATCAGAGCCAGATCGGCATCGTGTTCCCTCGCGGTAAGCGCACTTCCTTTTTCCCACCAGTCCTGGTGGCGGCATACGCCGTACATGGGATACTTCTTCCCGTTCAGGTACATGCCGTCATGCGCCCTGAATTCAAAATGACGGAATCCCAGCGGCTGTACCACTTCGTCGATGACCGTCCCCTGTGAGACTAACTGTACGACCATCCGATAGAGATACGGATCGTCTACTCCCTGCCAGAGACGGGGTTTTCTTACCTTCAGTAATTCGGTAAAGTCGGGCCTTCCCTGCGGCAAAACGGTTACCCTGCGTACTTTGCGGACTACCTGCCGGCCTGCCATGTCCTGAAGGGTACAGACTATGTCAATATCCTGCGGTACGGGAAGGCTGTTTTCCACCTTTACTTTGACAGACGCTTCCGCACTTTCTCCGGTTACATTGCGCTGCCGGATATAGATACCGGGGGAAGCGTAATCGGTGAGGCTGATATGCAGCTCACCGGTTGTGATGAGCTGCACGTCGCGGTAGATGCCGCCGTAGACGCCGAAGAGTACGTTATTGACGGGGAGTACGTCGGGACGCGATGCATTGTCGACCTTCACGATGATTTCGTTTTCCTCTCCGTGCTTCAGGAGGCGTGTAATCTCTACGGTAAAGGCGGAGTAAGCGCCTTTGTGACGGCCGGCGAACCGGTTGTTGACATATACTTCCGCCACCGAACCGACGCCTTCGAAGCGCAAAAAGAGGCGTTTCCCCTTCAATGAGGCGTCAGGCGTAAAGGTTTTCCTGTAAAGGCTTTCGCCGGTATAAAAGCGTTCCTGGGGATTTCTGAACGCAGAGGCATTAGCCATTTCCGTCTGCATGTCACGCGCATTCCATGTGTGGGGAAGCGTTACTTCCTGCCAGCCACCGTCGGCCGGACTGTAGCCGAAGAGGTCAGCCCGTTCGGGGAAAGGCCCTTTCTTGAATGACCAGCCGTCGTTGAAAGAGGTCACATCCCGCCCCCGCGCCGGAAGGAGAAGGGTCTGGGAGAGTATCAGGAGAAATGCAATTCTGTTGCGTATCATACCGTTTATATACCTGCGCGTAACGTATCGATAAAATGATCCCCGCTCAGGAGGCCGGATATTTCCGTTCGTTTCGCTTTTTATTATTTTTATGAAACAAAGGGGCAAATGTAGCGGAATGGCTTCCCTCCGTTTTGCTCTTTTTGCTTATCTCATTGTCCGAATTGTCTACCCGGATGTTAATTAACCATTGTCAAATGAAGCAGATACATCTCCGAAGCTGCCAGCAGAAAAGCGCCTGCGCCATAGGCAGCCGTCATCTCCCCGGTCACCGACCTGGGGTCGGCCCCGACGGGCTGCACCCACCCTACCCTGCCGTCACCGTCCACCACGGAGAGTAAGTGTTGCCAGGCGCTTTCGAGCGGAGCCGCATATTTTTCCCTGTCCAAAAGGTTGCTGTTGACGCCGCAAGCAAGCGCATAGACGATCAGCGAGGTAGCGCTGGTTTCGGGCGCAGGATAGCTATCGGGATCGAGCAGACTCGCGCACCAGTAACCGCGGGGGTGCTGTAACTGCACGAGCCTGGCCGCCATCTCGCTGAGCAGGCCGGCATAAAACGGCCGTGCGGGATCGTCCTCCGGAAGCAGCCGCAGGATGTTGGCCAGTCCGGCCACTACCCAGCCGTTACCCCTGCCCCAGAATATCTTTTCGTCGTTCGCCTCCCGCCGGTCAAAATAGCTGTCGTCCCTGTAAAAGAGATGCTCCTCCCTGTCGAAAAGATGCTGCCAGGTAGCTCTGAAGCGTTCGTGCATAAATTCGGCATACGGGTGAGCGCCCACCCCTTCGATCTGCGCAATGCCCAGATAGGCGGGCGGGGCCATAAACAGAGCGTCGCACCACGTCCACGACTGTTTGTTGCGAGACGACATGCTGCCGTCAGGCGGATCATTCAAGATCGCATTCAGCCGCCGCACAGTCGGTTCTATCATCTCCCGGCGCCCGTACTTCTTATATAATTCGATGTAAAACTGCGCTATGCATAACTCGTCGGCGTGATAAATCCCATACTTGGGATAATCCGCAAAATTGGCCGGTATCCGCCAGTCATTCTTCGCCCCGATCTCGTTACAGAGCCAGTCATAATACTCGTCGCCGACGGCCGAGACTGCAGCCCAGCGCGTCATACCCAGATACAGTACCGCGTTAGTCCAGGAATCAATACCGTAATCGTGCAGATTTCCCGAATCTCGGTAACAGAAATTCTCCATTTGCCATTTCGTCACCCTGTCAGCAGTTGCGGCAATCCGTCGCCGCGCTTCGCTGCGAGCATCCGGCAATATACAGCCGGTCAAAAAGCCAACAGCGAATAACAATAATAGAAAGATTATTTTTCGCATAATACCGACGAAATTACAGATACATCGCCATATTTTGTTGCTCAATTCGTCAAAGCCGTTGCTCCGGTTGCTCAATAGCCGAATAACGCAAAGTGCAGCAAGCGAACAGTATGCCACAGGACAATCGCCACAATAGTCACAATTTGTTACACTATTATGCACTTTTTTTCGTACTTTTGCACAGAATAAATATCACAAAATATTCTGAAATCATATCCCTGTCGGGAAATAGAAGAACCTAACAAATATTCAACAATGAACTTACTTGACAGTCTGATTGAAAGGGCGAAGGCGAACAAACAGCGTATCGTATTGCCCGAAGGTACCGAAAGGCGAACTCTCGCCGCAGCCGACCGGCTGCTCAGAGACGGCGTAGCAGAAATCATTCTGCTGGGAGATCCCGCTGTTATCCCGGAACTTGCAAAGGAATCGGAGCTATCCAATATCGAAAAGGCCCGGATCATCGATCCGAAGACGCACGATAAAAAGGAAGCCTATACCCGTCTTCTCGCAGAATTGCGCAAAAAGAAAGGGTTGACTTACGAACAGGCCTCACGCCTGGTGGAAGACCCGCTTTACCTGGCCTGCCTGATGATCTGCGCCGGAGACGCCGACGGCGAAATTGCCGGCGCGGCAAATACTACCGGTGACGTACTCCGTCCCGCACTGCAGATCATCAAAACCTCGCCGGGCGTAAAAGTCGTATCAGGCGCATTCCTCATGTTCACGCAGACGCGGCAGTACGGCGAAGACGGCATTCTGCTCTTTGCCGACTGTGCCGTGATGCCCGATCCTGCTCCCACAGAACTGGCCTCCATCGCCATCGCCTCGGCACAGACGATGAGAAGTCTGGCAGGCGTAGAACCGCGCGTGGCCATGCTAAGTTTCTCGACCAAAGGAAGCGCCGAACACGAGATGATCGACAAGGTACGCGAAGCGACCCGCATAGCGAAAGAAATCGACCCCGAACTGCAGATCGACGGCGAACTGCAGGCCGACGCAGCACTCGTCCCCAGCGTAGGCGCAGGCAAAGCGCCCGGAAGTCCCATTGCCGGAAGGGCCAACGTGCTTATCTTCCCCACGCTCGAAGCAGGAAACATAGCCTACAAGCTGGTACAGAGGCTGGGCAACGCCCAGGCCACAGGCCCGGTGCTGCAGGGAATGGCCGCCCCCGTAAACGATCTTTCGCGCGGCTGCTCGACAGAAGACATTTACAACATGGCCGCCATCACCGCCAACCAGGCCATCGGATTAAAACGAAATAAATAATTGCCGGATTATGAGTGACACAGTTATAGAACCTGTTGAAAAATACGGACTCACCATTTCAGCCGAAAACAGGCACAAGCCACTGTTCTCGAAAATAGGAGTAGTAAGCGGCGGAAAGGAAGGACGCACCATCATCGGCATGGCCGCCACGGCAGGCATGGAAGTCGTCTTCATGGAAGAGTCGCAGGAACGGATCGCCTTCGTGACAGGCGAGCTGGAAAAAGTGATGGATCAGAAGATCAGCAGTTGGGGACTGACCCCCTCCGAAAAGAAGATTATCATGAACCGTATCACACCCACGCTTGTGTATGAAGACTTCAAAGGCTGCGACCTCGTAGTGGAATGTACACGCTACTCCGAAAGCGGCCGCCGCAGCACGCCACTGCGGAAAAACATCTTCAAGCGGCTGGAAGAAGTGCTCGAAGACGACGCCATCATCGCCACCAACGGCCCCACGGTAATCATCAGCGAACTGGCAGCCGAACTGAATCACAAGGAACGTTGCGTAAGCCTCTACTTCCCCGTGCTTCACCCCGACGCCCGCATTCTGGAGATAGTGAGCGGCATGTACACATCAGAAGAAGTCTATCGCAAGATGGAAATCTTCGCAAGTCTGATCAGGTACAAGCCTCACCGCATCAACGAGAGCAACGGAAACGTAAGCATGCGACTGCTGGCGACCATGCTCAACGAAGCCTGCCAGATACTGTTGGAAGGGATCAGCAGCATGGAAGATATCGAAGAGACTTTCACCATTATCTACGGACAGCGATACGGCATCTTCCGCATGGCTGACATCATCGGCATCGAGCGGCTTGTCACCCTAATGGAAGCCATGTTCAACGATTTTGGAGAAAAGCACTGCAAACCCAGCCCCATCCTCTGGAAGCTGTATCGCTCCGGTCAGCTGGGTGTACGCACAGGTAAAGGATTCTATGTCTACGACAGTGACGGAAATCCGGTTTCAATTAACAAAAACATAGCCTGACAGGAGGCAAAAGTAAAACAACAGTATGAAAATATTGGTACTGAACTGCGGAAGTTCATCCATCAAATACAAGCTTTTCGAAATGAAAAGCGGAGAAGTAATCGCCCAGGGAGGCATTGAGAAAATAGGCATGAAAGGCTCCTTCCTCAAGCTCACGCTTCCCGGCGGACAGAAGGTGATACTTGAGGGGGAAATCCTCGAACACCGTACCGGCATCGAATATATCCTGGGCGTCCTCCTCAGCAAGAAATACGGCTGCATCAAGTCGCTTAGCGAGATAGAAGCAGTAGGACACCGGGTGGTGCACGGCGGCGAACGCTTTAATTCGAGCGTGCTTATCACCGACGAAGTTATCGACAAACTGAACGAGTGCATCGAACTGGCTCCGCTGCACAACCCTCCCAACCTGAAGGGTATCTACGCGATACTGGAACTGATGCCCGGCACCCCCCAGGCAGGCGTCTTCGACACCGCCTTTCACCAGACCATGCCCGACTATGCTTACATGTACGGAATCCCCTATTCTCTGTACGAGAAATACGGGATTCGGCGATACGGATTTCACGGCACGAGTCACCGGTACGTCTCCGCACGTGCCTGCGAATTCCTGGGAGTACCCTTCGAAGAGCAGCGCATCATCACGGCACATATCGGTAACGGCGGATCGGTGGCCGCCATCAGAAACGGGAAGTCCGTCGATACCAGCATGGGCCTTACACCCGTGGAGGGGCTGATCATGGGCACCCGTTCGGGCGACGTGGATCCGGGAGTAATCTCCTACATCATGGAAAAGGAGAATATGGGTACCACGGGAATATCCACGCTGCTCAACAAATTTTCAGGCGTACTCGGCATTTCCGGCATATCTTCCGACATGCGCGAGATCGAGGCTGCCGTTGAAAACGGCAACAAGCGGGCCATCCTGGCGATGAACGCCTACAATTACCGTATCAGGAAGTATATAGGCGCCTACGCCGCCGCGCTGGGCGGGGTAGACATTCTGGCATTCACGGGCGGCGTAGGCGAAAACCAGGCCGTCACGCGGAGAGACGTGTGCCGGAACATGGAATTTATGGGAATCGAACTGGACGAGGAACTGAACGATTCGGTACGCGCCCGGGAAGCTGTGATCAGCAAGCCGTCATCCAGGGTGAAGGTGCTGATCATCCCCACTGACGAGGAACTGACCATCGCAAAGGATACGATAAAAATTTTGCAAAAGCAGGAATCTCCCTCTCCGGACGGAAAAAACTGATCCGGACGGGAAATACCGAAGGGTAAAAAAGGAAGGCTGCCTCAATGAGTGAGACAGCCTCCTTCGTTTTTATATAGTATGAAATGTTCTCTGCTATTCCGCTACCACTTCAAAGGGAATCTCCACGGAAACTTCCTTGTGAAGCTTTATCACGGCACTGTAATTGCCGACCTCCTTCACCTGGTCTTTGATCGTGATCAGCTTTCTGTCCACTTCGAAACCCTTTTCCTTGAGCGCGTCCGAAACCTGAATGCTGGTAACCGATCCGAAAATCGTCCCGGTTGAACTGGTCTTTGCCCCGATGGTCAGCGTGACACCTTCCATCCTGTCGGCAAACGCCTGCGCGTCCGCTTTTATCTTGGCCAGTTTGTGCGCACGCTGCTTCCGGTTCTCGGCCAGTACCTTCATGGCCGACTCGGTGGCAATGATCGCCTTCCCCTGGGGGATAAGGTAATTGCGCGCATAGCCTCGCTTCACACTCACCACATCGTCTCTGTAGCCCAGGCTCTGTATGTCTTCTTTTAAAATTACATCCATTTCTCTTCCTCCTTCCTGCTTATTTCATTAAATCGACTACGTACGGGAGCAGCGCTATATGACGTGCTCTCTTCACTGCCTGCGCGATCCGGCGCTGAAACTTCAGCGATGTGCCGGTAATTCTTCTCGGCAGGATCTTCCCCTGTTCGTTCAGGAATTTCCTCAGAAATTCGGGATCCTTATAGTCGATATACTTGATGCCGTTCTTTTTGAAGCGACAATACTTTTTCTTCTTCACGTCTACCGATAACGGGGTCAGATACCTGATTTCAGTTGTCTGTCTGGCCATTTCCTATTTCTCCTTTTCTTTAAGTTCCACATCCGTTTTTTCCTTTCCCGGCGTTTTTGCACCGTTGCCGGCAGAATCGCGGACATCCTGCTTTTTGCCGCCTTTGCCGTTTCTTCTCTTTTCGGCGTATTCCAGCGCGAATTTATCCTGTTTCACGGTCAGGAAACGGATCACGCGCTCGTCACGACGAAAATTCACTTCGAGTTTGTTGATGGCTGTCGGGCCGGCTTCAAATTCCAGGAAGGTATAAAATCCTGTCGTTTTCTTTTCGATGGGATACGCCAGCTTGCGCAAACCCCAATCTTCTTCGTTCACAATTTTGGCCCCCTGATCTTTGAGGAGGGTCTTGAATTTTTCAACCGCTTCCTTCATCTGAGCGTCAGACAAAACGGGAGTCAAAATGAAAACGGTTTCGTAATTGTTCATACTAATTTAATTATTAATTCGTTAATTGAAAAAATTTTGAGCGGCAAAGATATAACAAATTATCCGGTTCACAAAACAATCGGAATGATTACTCTGGGCTGACGTATCAGAATCTCGGCTGTTTCTCCGGAACTTGTCGTCTGTTTATAGCATCGGCGCGGAAGAGGTTGTTGCTGTTATCACGCCGGCAGCAGGGGTAAAGGGATGTTCCCGGAAGGTGGCGTTCATTCTTTTCGCGCGGAGAAGATGAAATCAAAAAGCTGTGTATTGGCAGACTCTTCCGTCATTTTCTTTTTGATGTAATATTTCCGCTGCTTGATAATGTTTATCTCTGTCGACCCGAAGCACAGTGCTTTGGCGAATGAGTTCACGGGCAGCAGCGAGAGACAGCATAACTTGATGTCGTTCCGGGAGAGTCTGGCGTCGAGGCGACGCAGGTCTTCCTGAAAATTCCCGAAAAAGCGGTCGAGTTCCCGCTGTAACTGATCCTGTTTTTCGTAAGTCAGCACTCTGACATATTGATCTCTGTGCTGTTTTTCCAGTTCTTTGATTTCCGCATAAATCGGGGTTTGTCTGAACATTTCTGCCTGCAGATGGTAGGCATTGCTGTTGACTGAACAAATGGCTTCTTTCTCTGTCTGAATTGCCGGATCCGGTTTTTCCGTCCCGGCCGTCTTCTCTTTGGGGGAAGGGATGGGACGCTTCCGCTGCGAACGGATCATCAGGATGATGCTGGCTGCCGGTATCAGGCTGAAAAGAAGGATCAGCAGAAGATTTGCTCTGTTCTGCCGGTCTATGGAATAAATCCTGCTGTCGATATTCTCTCTGTGGTTTCTGACCGAGTCTTCGATCTCGAGGGAGCGGTGAAAGAGGAGCATGGCGTTTTTGTGGTACTCTTCCAGGTAGATCAGGGCGACGTCATAGTTTTGAAGGCGGGTTTCTATAAAATTCAGGTAGAGGTAGGATTCGGTTTTCACGGGGATGTCTGCTGACCGGGCGCTTCGGAGCAGGTAGACGCGTGCCGAATCGTAATCGGATTCCGTAAAATCTATTCCCTTGCGCAGCCATTCTTTTCCCTTGCGCAGCCACAGGGTGTCTCGACTGAGGGCGTGTCTGTCGCAAAGGTTCTCTGTAACGGGGATATTTTCTTCGTAAATACCCCCGAAACAGAGATATGCGGAGAGTAAAATACAGTTTGCGATATGCAGCGCCTTCACTCCTGAATGGTGTATTTTATTTTTTCACCTGTAAGTATTGATGGTCTCAGTCTATCTGACCGCCGAAATAAAAGATTCGCGCACTATCGTCTATTCTTCCGTCGGATACGGTACCATTAAACCACACCATCTATCTTCTCCCAGCTTTCGGTATTTTCTACTTTCTTCTCGCTGTTGTACTCGAGGTAGCCTGTGACGGTCATTTTTTTTCCCTCGACCTTTACTTCGTACCGGGCGCTTTTCCCTTTCCAGTTTTTCATTCCCGGCAGCGTGTACAGAATGGTTTCGGTGTAAACGCCGTCGACCAGCGTGTACGTCCCGCCTGCGCCGGAAATGATGTTCCCGTCTTTATCGGACATTGTCCAGATAAAGTGGGTGGTGGTGATATACTTCAGATGGGTGTAGTTTTCGCGTACGGGATTGCCCGAACTTTCGATTGCTTTCCATGTGCCTTCCAGGCTTTGTGCTCTCAACATGCTGCTTGCGGCGAGCAGGAGTAGCGTTAAAAAAACTGTTTTTGCTTTCATACGGATAATAATTTAGTTGTTTGACTTTTAATGAGGTTTTTTTCCGCTCGTTTGTCGCGGAAGCCTCGGTGCAAAGGTAGGTACGGAATGGGTGTTATCAATGAAATAAAGGTTATGTTACTTTGCTGTAAGGTGCTTTGTGTCAGACGGGGGGAAATACAGCGGTAATATAAATGCGGTGACGGGCGTTATTTTGCCGTCCGGATCTTGTATTCACAGGTTACTTTTCCTTTTTCCATGTTCGCGAGTTTGCCTTTGATCATTCTCTTGCGGAGTGGTGTGATTTTGTCGGTGAAGAGGATGCCGTCTACGTGGTCGTATTCATGCTGTATCACGCGTGCTGTATAGCCGGTGTAGGTTTCGTCGTGGGGTTGCAGGTCTTCGTCCAGATAGCGGATGCGTATTTTGTTTTCGCGAAGGACTTTCTCATGGATGCCGGGGATGCTGAGGCAGCCTTCTTCCGTGGCTTCCGTCTCGCCGCTCCGTTCGGTGATGCGGGCGTTGATAAATGCTTTCCTGAAGTTTTTGAATTCGGGATGTTCTTTGTCGGCGAGCGGGGTGAGGTCTACTACGAATATGCGGTCTTCCAGTCCTATCTGCGGACCGGCCAGCCCTACGCCGTCGGCGGCGTACATGGTTTCAAACATGTTGTCGATCAGGTCTCTCAGTCCGGGATAGGTTTCGGGGTTGATGTCCTGCGTTTCTTTCCGCAGAATGGGGTGTCCGTAAATATATACTGGCAATATCATTTTTTTATCGTTTTTATCGTTTAATTCTGACTGGGGGGGGTGTTAAGTTTTGTGCCGTATTCTACGGCTTTCCATGTAGCCTTGGAGGATGATGACGGCGCTGATTTCGTCGGTCAGGGCTTTGTTTCGGCGGTCTTTTCTTTTCAGACCGGCGTCTCTTAGTGTTTGTGCGGCCATGACGGATGTGAAGCGTTCGTCCCAGTATTCTACGGGGATTTGGGGGTGGAGTTTCCTGAGCCGGTTTACGAAGGGTTCTATCCGTTTCATGTTTTCTGAGGGTTTGCTGTTCATCTGCTGTGGCTGGCCGACTATGATGCGGGTGACTTCTTCGTGCCGGAGATATTCGTTGAGGTATTCGAATATCCGGACTGTTTCTACGGTGGTGAGGCCGTTGGCGATGATTTGTTGCGGGTCGCTTGCTGCGAGGCCGGTTCGTTTTTTGCCGTAGTCGATGGAGAGGAGTCGTCCCATGTCTGTCTGTGTGCGTGGTGTGTGGTGTGGGTGTTTCAGGGGATGTCGAATGTCCGCCGGCGCAGCTCGAAGTCGCGACCGAGGTATTTTTCTCTGACTATGGGGTTGGCGGCCAGTTCTTCGGCTGTTCCCTGGAAGAGGACTTTTCCTTCGAAGAGGAGGTAGGCGCGGTCGGTGATGCTGAGGGTTTCGTCGACGTTGTGGTCGGTGATGAGGATGCCGATGTTGCGGTATTTCAGCTGGGCGACTATTGACTGGATGTCTTGTACGGCTATGGGGTCGATGCCGGCAAAGGGTTCGTCGAGCATGATGAATTTGGGGTCGATGGCCAGGCAGCGGGCGATTTCCGCACGGCGGCGTTCGCCGCCGGAGAGGCGGTCGCCGGTATTCTTGCGTACTTTCCCGAGGCCGAATTCGCTGATGAGGCTTTCCAGTTTTTTCTTCCGGTCTGCGGGGGTTCTGCCGGTGAATTCCAGTACGGATTTGATGTTGTCTTCTACGGTCATTTTCCGGAAGATGGAGGCTTCCTGGGCGAGGTAGCCGATTCCGTTCTGTGCGCGTTTGTAGACGGGGTAGCGGGTGATGTTTTGCTGGCCGATGAAGATTTCGCCTTCGTTCGGTACGATGAGGCCGACTGTCATGTAAAACGTGGTGGTTTTGCCGGCTCCGTTGGGGCCGAGCAGGCCGACGATTTCGCCTTGCCGTACGTTGATGGAGACGTGGTTGACGACGGTGCGTTTGCCGTATTTCTTCACCAGGTTTTCGGTGCGCAGGGTGAGTGATCTGTTTTCTTCCGTACTGTTTCCGGGGATCGTATCTGTTTCTTCGGTTTCGATGCCGGGCGCTGTATTGTCTTTGAGTTCGTCCATTTGCTCGAATTATTTCTGCAAAGTTATGAAAAAGTTGTGAGATTGTGGGTATGTTTACGCGGTGACGGTTACTTCGGCCCGTTCCATCCGGCCGTCTGTGGGGGGGTGGAGTTTGGCGACTTTTACTTTGACGGCGGTCAGTTGCGGATGGTGTGTTTTTATCTTCCGGAGGATGCGGCAGGCGACGTGTTCGATGAGTCCGGAGGGGGTTTCCATCTCTTCTTTTACCAGGTTGTATGTGTCGGCGTAGTTGATGGTGTCTTCAAGTTTGTCTGATTGGCAGGCGGCGGTGAGGTCGGCGGTGAGGGTGAGGCTTACTTCGAAGTCGTTTCCTGTTTCTCTTTCGTGCGGCAGGATGCCGTGACGGGCGTGAAAGTACATTTTTTTGAGTTTGAGCTTTGTCTTCATTAATTCCGGATATGTTTAGCGGGTGATTCCTGTTTCTGTCTGGAGGCTTCAAATATACTGCTTTTTCTCTGATATTTCAAAAGGGGGGGGGTGGGTGTAAAAAAATAGTGTAAATTTGCTGCTCGGAAATCAAAATTCACTGACTTAAAACTTAATAATAAAAATGATTATGATGTGTATTACTGAGAGAGTTGCTGCCTTGCGGCGGTTTATGTGTGAGAGGGGTCTGGATGCGTTTATCGTGCCCAGTACGGATGCGCATTTGAGTGAGTATCCGCCCAGGAGATGGGAATCCAGGAAATGGATCAGCGGTTTTACCGGTTCGGCGGGGACGGCTGTGGTGACGGCTGAGAGGGCGGGGGTATGGACTGACTCGCGTTATTTTCTGCAGGCGGACGGTGAGCTGAAGGGTACGGGGTTTGAGCTTTTCAGGATGGGGGTGCCGGGCACTCCTGACATGACGGACTGGGTGATCGGGTTGATCGGCAGGGGTGGCACGGTGGGTATTGACGGGCTGGTTTATGCTGCGTCGGAGGCTGAGGTGTTGCGCGAGAGGCTTGCGGCGAAGGGGATTCGCCTGGAGACTTCGCTGGATCCTTTTGAGGTGATCCGGGCTGACCGGCCGGAGATTCCGAAGAACAGGGTGTTTGTCTTGCCGGAGGAGGTGGCGGGTGAATCGGTTCGGAGTAAGATCTCGCGGATCAATGCTGCGCTGAGGGGGTTGGAGGCGGATGGTATCATCATCGTCACGCTCGACGCGGTGGCGTGGACTTTTAACCTCCGCGGCAGTGATGTGGACTATAATCCGGTGGCGGTGGCCTGTGCTTATGTTTCGGAGCGTGAGGCGGTGCTGTTTATCGATCCTGAGAAGGTGACCGGGGAGGTGAGGAGTTTTTATGGTGAGCAGGGGGTGAGGCTTGCTGCTTACGGGGAGATTTTTGACTATGTGGCTGCGTTGCCTGAGAATTCGTCGGTGTGTGTGACGGGGAATAAGATTAACCGGCGGCTTCTGCAGAGTGTGCCGGCGTCTTGCAGGATTGTGGATGTTCCTTCGCCGGTGGATGCGATGAAGTGTGTGAAGAATGAGGTGGAGCTGAGGGGCTTTCGGAATGCGATGGTGCGTGACGGTGTGGCGCTCGTGAAGTTTCTGATGTGGCTGGAGGAGGCGGTTCCCGCCGGTGTGGTGACGGAGGTGAGCGTCGAGGAGAAGTTGCGGGAGTATCGTTCGCAGCAGGCGCTGTTTTTCGGCGAGAGCTTTGCGACCATTGCCGGATATGGGGGGAATGGTGCGGTGATTCATTACCACGCTTCGCCTGACACGTGTCTGCGGGTGGAGGCTGAGGGGTTGCTGCTGATAGATTCCGGCGCCCAGTACAGGGACGGTACGACGGACATCACGCGTACGGTGGCCGTGGGGGAGCTTACGGAGCAGATGATGCGGGATTATACCTGTGTGCTGAAGGGTCACATTGCGCTGGCCCGGGCTGTTTTTCCCGAGGGGACGCGCGGCTCTCAGCTTGACGTGCTTGCCCGGAAGGCGCTGTGGAAGAGGGGTCTCACGTACTGGCACGGGACGGGACACGGTGTCGGTCACTTCCTCAACGTCCACGAGGGGCCGCAGAACATTCGCCTGGAAGAGAATTCGACTCCGCTCCGGCCGGGGATGGTTACGTCTAACGAACCGGGACTCTATCGCGCCGGTTGCTACGGCATCCGTATCGAGAATCTGATTGTGACGCGGGTGTGTGAACGGTCTGAAGAGTTTGGTACCTTTCACTGCTTTGAGACCATCACGCTTTGCCCCATCGACACGAGGCCGATCGTCAGGAAGCTGCTCTCCAAAAGCGAGATCAAATGGCTCAACCGATACCACGGGATGGTGTTTGACAGGCTCCGGGAGCATCTGAACGAGGAGGAGAGGACGTGGCTGAGGCTTAAAACGAATGCGATTTAATCACAATGCCACTCATCAAAACCGTGCGCGGTTTCACTCCTGAAATCGGCGAAAACAGTTACCTGGCTGACAATGCCACCGTCATCGGTGACGTGATTATCGGCCGCGACTGCAGCATCTGGTTCAACACCGTGCTGCGTGGTGATGTGAACTCCATCCGCATCGGAGATCGTGTGAACATTCAGGACGGCGCCGTCATCCATACGCTGTATCGCAAGTCGGTATCCGTCATCGGACACGGCGTCTCCATCGGTCACAATGCCATCATCCACGGCGCGGAGGTGAGGGACGGGGCGCTGATCGGGATGGGTGCCATCGTCCTTGACCACGCTGTGGTGGGCGAGGGTGCCATCATCGCCGCCGGTTCCGTGGTGCTCGGCGGCACGCAGGTAGCGCCCGGCAGCCTCTACGCCGGCGTACCGGCCAGGTTCGTAAAAAGGGTCGATCCCGCACAGGCCGGGGAGCTGAACCGGAAAATTGCGGATAACTATCTGATGTATGCCGGCTGGTTCAGGGACGGGGACGGGGACGCTGAGGAGGATACCTCCCCCGCACCTCAGCCGGTTCCCCCGGAAGGGTATTGATTCTGTCTGCTTCCGACGCGGGTCGCTGTCCGGACTCTACGCTAAGCGACGTGGAGAAAACCAGCTCGGGGAGCGCCCGAGCTGGTTGTTTTTGGCGCATTGGTTGTGTAAATCATGAAAATCAGAAGAATCACAGTTCAGACAACTTTTGCTGCGGAGTCTCGGAGTGGGCTCCGAAAGTCTTGGAGTGGGCTCCGAAAGTCTTGGAGTGGGCTCCGAAAGTCTCGGAGTGGGCTCCGAAAGTCTCGGAGTGGGCTCCGAAAGTCTTGGAGTGGGCTCCGAAAGTCTCGGAGTGGGCTCCGAAGGTCTTGGAGCCGGCTCCGAAAGTCTTGGAGTGGGCTCCGAAAGTCTCGGAGTGGGCTCCGAAAGTCTTGGAGTGGGCTCCGAAAGTCTTGGAGTGGGCTCCGAC
>JAIRSV010000072.1 GCA_031255275.1 Proteiniphilum sp. | reverse complement strand
GCCATCGGCACGCGCACGCCGTCGGGGGCATCAGCCCAGAGGCGTTCCACCGTGTAGTCGCCGGGATTGAAGCCCGAAGGAATCACCTGTTCCTTCAGTTTCCCGGTTTCTTTTGTCGCAATGTTGTATTCGTACAATGTGGCCGGACGGTTGAGCGAAGTGTACGAATAGCGCAAAGTAACGGCGTCGTATTCGGGATTTCCGCCGAGCCACGCCGAATAAACCGGTTCGGGGAAAGCGATAGTATGCGTTTCGCCGTCTCCGGAAACCGGCTTGACCCGGATTTCCGTCAATCCGTTTCGCCTCAGTTCCAGTAACACATACTCTTTCAGAATATCGATTCCCTCAATGCGCACATCACCGTCATGCGGTACGAAGAGTTTCCACGAAGCACGGTCTTCGTAGCCGTCGAGCGGCATTTCGCATATCATCCCGTTGAGATGCTCCCTGTCCTTGTAGCGGACAAAAAATTTGTCCTCATGCGGATAAACGCTGTACTCCACGTCCTGCACGCGGGGGAGAAACACTTTGAACGGGTCGCCGGGACTGTCGGCAGAGATGTACCGCTCTTCCGACGTGGTAGAGCTTGCGCAGGCAATGAAAATATACCGCTGGGTCTTGCAGCCGTAAACATACGCGCCAAAACGGGCGTCGGTCTCCTCATACACCAGTTCGCCCACGGGTGCGTCCAGCGCCTGCCTATATATTTTGGATGAGCGGAGCGTCCGGTCGATAAGACTGTAAAACAGCGTCGCGTTGTCGTTAGCCCACGCCGCCGAAGCAACGCCCTCCACCGAAAAACCCACGTCCTCGCCCGAAGCAAGGTCTTTCACTTTCATCGTGAACTCGGCATACGATCCCGTCTCGTTATAGAAATACGCCGCCTTGCCGTTGTCGGGACTGATGGAATAACCCTTGAAGATAAATGCCGGTTTCCTTTCAGCCATTACGTTTACGTCGAAGAGCACCTCTTCGGGCGCCTCCATCGACCCCCTGCGGCGGCAGAAAGTGCGGTATTGTTTCCCCTTTTCGGTGCGGCTGTAGTAGAAATAGCCGTCCCTGAACGAAGGATAACTCTCGTCGTCCTCCTTCATGCGGCCTACTATTTCGTCGAAGAGCGTTTGGCGGATTTCCGCGCCGGAAGCCGTCACCCTGTCGGTGTAATCGTTTTCGGCTTTGAGGTAATCAATTACTTTCGGGTTGTTTCTGTCCTTTAGCCAGTGGTAGTTGTCGGTACGCTGTCGTCCGAAGTGGACAAACGTTTCGGGGATTACGTCCGCCATCGGAGGGGCGGGAAATTGGGATTGTTTCATGCGGCAAATGTAGTGATTTTCCCCCTTGCGAACAAACAACTGTCCGATTCCGCACAAAACCGTCCGGAAACGAACGCCCGCCCTCATCAACCCCCATTCGCAATCAACACATTATATTTATGGCACAGGCTTTGTCTTTTCGACCGGACAAAACAGAAGAGTATATATGGACAGGAAAATTCCCAAAGAAGTTCTCCGCCGGGAGAAAAGACGAAGATGGATCAGATACGGCGCTATCATCCTCTCGTCCGCAGCAGCAGTTGCCGCAATCATCGCCTTGCTGCAGGACAGTATCGCTCTCAAAAACATTCAACTCTCCACCGTTGACCAGGGAACGATAGAAGTCTCCGTGAGCGCGTCGGGAAAAGTGATGCCGGCGTTTGAGGAAACCGTCATCGCCCCCATCGAAAGCCGCATCATGAAGATTCACAAGAAAGCCGGCGACTCGGTGAACGTGGGTACTCCCCTGCTGCAACTCGACCTCCAGCGCATCGAAACCGATTACCACAAAATGCTGGACGAACTGCAAGTGCGCCGGCACCGCATCGAACAGCAGCGCATCAGAAACAGCAGCACACTCAGCGACATGGAAATGCAACTGAAAGTAAACGAAATGCAGATCAACAAAATGGCGGTAGAGGTAGTCAACGAGAAATACTTAGACAGCATCGGGGCAGGCACCACCGACAAGGTGCGCGAAGTGGAAATCAGCTACAACGTGGCGCTGCTGGAACAGGAACAGGCACGCCGGAAGTTTGAAAACGACCGCAAGGTGGCCGACGCCGAACTGCGCGTGCAGGAGCTGGAACTGGAAATCTTCCGCAAGACGCTGTCCGAAACCCGGCGCATTCTCGAAGACGCCCAGATACGTTCGCCGCGGAAAGCCATCCTCACCTATATCAACAACCAGGTGGGCGCCCGCGTGGCACAGGGTACGGAAGTGGCCATCCTCTCCGACCTGTCGCAGTTCCGCATCGACGGCGAAATTGCCGACAGCTATGGCGACCGCATTTCGGTGGGAAGTCAATCCGTCATAAAGATAGGGAGCGACGAACTCACGGGCGCAGTCAGCAACGTAACCCCGCTGTCGAAAAACGGCGTGATACAGTTCACCGTGCAACTGGACGACCCCCACAACCAGCGCCTGCGGTCGGGGCTGCGCACCGACGTCTATGTGATGAATGCCGTGAAGGAGGGCGTGATGCGCTTCGACAACGGCCCCTACTACAACGGACAGGGCACTTACGAACTGTTTGTGCTGAACGGCCGTACGCTCGAAAAACGCAAGATTCGGTTGGGCGAAAGCAATTACCGGCACGTGGAAGTAATTGCGGGACTCGAGCCGGGCGACCGCGCGGTGGTATCAGACATGAGCCGCTACCGGAGCAAAAACAAACTAAAAATATCGAAATAAAAATGATTCTACACTATTGCAGGCAGGCCGCGCGGCTATGGCGGTCTAACCCCCTTTTCAGCATCATCGCCATACTGGCGACCGCGCTAACCATCACCTTCGTAATGGCGCTCTACATGGTATATGCCTTCCGCACGGCCGACATGAAACCGGAGGTCAACCGCAGCCGCACACTGTTTTCCGACCGGGGGTATTCCTATCTGACCCGCGACCGGTCGCAGGCCAACACGGGAATGTCGTACACCGCCGCAAAAAGCATCTTCGGCAATCTGCAACATGCCGAAACGGTGAGCTACTTCGCAAACAAAGGCGAAGGGGCGGGATTCGTAGGCACAAGCCGGGCAAACTTCGAAAAAAAGATTGTGAGTCCGGTCGATGACAACTATTTCCGCATCTTCCGTTTCGATTTCGTGGCGGGAGGCGCCTTCACTTCCGAGCAGGCCGACGCCGCCCGCCGGGAAGCGATCATTACCGACCGGGTAGCGATGCAATTCTTCGGCACGACCGACGTCGTCGGCAAGAATATCATGATCATGTTCACCGACTACCGGATAACGGGCGTAGTGCGAGCCGTCAGTTCGCTTTTCAACAAAGCGTACAGCGACGTGTGGACGGTGGTCGATAAGAATACCATGACCTGGGAATACTCGGAAGGACTGCGGGGCAACTGCCTTGTGGCGGCAACGGCCAAAAGAGGCTCGTCGCTGAAAGCATTGCACGACGAAATCGACGAAAATATTGCTGCCCTGAACGGCAACCTGCGGGAATTTACTTTCGAGCAGACTGTACACACGCAGGCACAGGCCAGCTTCTTCGGGAACGACCGGGGGAACCCCGTCCGGATATTCATCGCGCTCATCTTCGTCCTGCTCATCGTTCCGGCCATCAACATGTCGGGACTGCTCTCCACGCAAATAAAGAAACGCAACTCGGAGACGGGCATCCGCAAGGCTTACGGCGCAAGCAACCGGCAGATCGGCGGACAGTTGCTGTTCGAAAACCTGCTGCTGACCCTTGCGGGGGGCGTGATGGGCTTGCTGCTCTCCGTCGTCGCCGTTCACCTGTTCAAGGACGTGCTGCTGGGCGACCTTATGACGGTGAATGTGGGCGGGAGTTTTCGCCTGCCGCTGACGGCGTTTTTCAGGCCGCTGCTTTTCGTATCCGCATTTGCATTTTGTTTGATCATCAATCTGCTGTCGGCCATCATCCCGGTGTGGAACGCGTCCCGCACACCGATCATCGAAACCATAAAAGGAGAATAAAATCATGTGGAAATTAGCGCTCAAACAACTTTGGAAAAACAGGAAATCCAGCTGCTGGATATTTATCGAACTCATCATCGCGGCGGTGCTGCTGTGGTACTGCGTGGACTTTCTCTATGTGGCCGTCCGCAAGAACAGCGAACCGTCGGGCATTAACCTGGAACATGTGTACCGGCTGCGGCTGATTGCCGACCCCACCCGGCCTGTAAACAGAAGCACTCCGGACAGCGTGGAATCTGCGTGGATCAACCCCCTGCTGCAGATCGTGAGGCTGGTGAACGAATATCCGGGCGTGGAGGCGACGGCCTACTATAGCGGAAGCGAACCGCATGACGGCAGCAGCCTGATGTTTCAGGGATACACCACGGACGGGAAAAACGCTCACATCGCCTTCATCCGCTATGTGAGCGAGGATTACGGCAAGGTGTTCGGCGTGGAGATGCGCGAAGGGGGATTCGCCGACTGGGAGATCAAAACATCGCCCCAGGGCGCCGTCATTTCGCCGGAGTTGGCCGACTCGCTCTTTCATTCGCAATCGGTCGTCGGGAAAACCTTCCGGGATTACTACGATCCCTCCTCCCTGACGTTTCGCGTGACGGGCGTCTCCCGTCCCACGAAGTCCGGCGTCTATGAACGCTATACACCTTCTATATATACGCCCTTCAACATGTACCGTCTCTCCTACACAATCCCCGTCATCGGTTTCCGCGTGAGTCCCGAAGCGGACGTGCCGGGATTCGAACTGCAATTTACGGAGGAGATGAAGGGGAAGCTCAACATCGGCCCGTTCCATTTCTTCAGCCTGATCTCCTACGACTACAAGGCGGAGGTGTATGAAACCGTGACCGGTATCCGCAAGTATGTAAACATTATCAGCGGAGTGCTGCTCTTCTTCCTCTTCATCATCTTCCTGGGGATGCTGGGCACGTGCTGGTTTCAGATGGAGTCGCGACGGGGGGAAATCGGCCTGCGGATGGCGCTGGGATCGAGTCGAAAAGGTATTTTGGCTTACGTGATGACCGAAAGTCTGATACTGTTCTCCGCCGCCTTCGTGCCGGCGCTCGTCGTCTGCGCCGGCCTCGCCTGGGGGGATGTGACCTATACATACAACGACGCTATGGACTATACGCCGGAACGCTTCCGGATGACGCTCCTCCTGACGGCGCTCATACTCGCCGCCGTCGTCCTGGCCGGAACGCTCATCCCCGCCGGACGGGCATCGAAGGTGCATCCGGTGGAGGCGCTCAGGGAGGAATAATCGCAAATAATTCAACCACTAAATAAACAACCGAAAAAGAAATGGAAACAATGATTTTATTGGACAAGGTGCACAAGATTTATCGCACCGAAGAGATCGAAACCGTGGCGCTGGAAAACGTGAACCTCGAAGTGAAAAAGGGTGAGTTTCTTGCCGTAATGGGGCCGTCGGGGTGCGGAAAATCGACCCTGCTCAACGTGATGGGACTGCTGGACGCTCCCACGTCGGGCAAAGTAATTATCGACGGACGGGAGACGGACGGGATGAAAGACCGCGAACTGGCGAAGTTCCGTAACGAGAACCTTGGTTTCGTTTTTCAGAGCTTTCACCTGATCAACTCGCTCAACGTGCTCGACAATGTGGAGCTTCCGCTGCTTTACCGTAAAACGGGTGCTCGTGAGCGTCGCCGTCTGGCCGAGGAGGTGCTTATGCGTGTGGGACTGTCGCACAGGATGCGTCACTTCCCCACGCAGCTTTCGGGCGGGCAGTGTCAGCGCGTAGCCATTGCGCGCGCCGTGATCGGAAATCCCTCCATTATCCTGGCGGATGAGCCGACCGGTAACCTGGACTCGAAAATGGGCGCGGAAGTGATGGAACTGCTTCACAAGCTTAACCGGGAAGACGGTCGCACCATCGTGATGGTGACGCACGACGATAGCAAGGCGAAGGAGACATCGCGTATCATCCGCTTCCTCGACGGACGGCAAATTTCGTGATTGACTCATTAATTTGAGCGGCATGCGCAGCATGAACAACGCACGAAATGTGAACAACGTAAGTGAAGCGAACGAATAACGGCAAAGCCAAATAACATCTAACGTCAAATGATTCAACAATATTTCAAACAAGCGTGGCGTCTCTTAAGGGAAAATCCGGTATTGAGCGCCATATCCATCACCGGAACGGCGTTGGCCATCTGCATGATCATGGTCATCGTAATGTCCTACGAAGTAAAGAACGCGCCCTACCCGCCCGAAACCAACCGCGACCGTATGCTC
>JAIRSV010000174.1 GCA_031255275.1 Proteiniphilum sp. | reverse complement strand
ACCGCAGCGTCAGCGGAGTGGAGAAATCTGTTTCCCCGGGCTAATTTTCTCTGCTTCTCAACTTCTCCACTTCTTCCTCTTCGACAGATTCTTTGAAAAAACTGCCTGGGGATTCCTTTTTACGGATATTTAACGCAATCATTGTTACGAAAAGAACTGATGTCTACGAAAAATCCGTAGATTTGCATTGAAATAATAAACAGGTAAACAAATAAATATGGAACGGTTAACTTATCAGGAAGAGGGTGTGATGCGGCACGTGTGGCTGCTCGGCGAATGTGCCATTAAGGATGTGCTGGACAGAATGGACGAACCGAAACCTCCGTACACCACGGTAGCATCCATCTTCGGAAACCTCGAGGACAAGGGCTATCTGCTGAAAAAACGGTTTGGTAATGTAAAGGTATTCAGACCCCTTGTTTCGGAATCGGCTTACAAGGGACACTTTTTATCGGGAGTCGTCCAGCGTTATTTCGACAACTCTTATATGGAACTGGTTTCCTTCTTCGCCAGGGAACGGAAGATTACCGCGGACGAACTTGCGGAAATTATTCGCCTCATCGAAAAGAACCGAAAGTAGTAGATCCCCCTTTCAAACGCTAACATGCACGTATCATGTCCCCGTTTTTCACATACCTGGCACAGGTAAATGTTGCCCTGACGCTGTTTTATCTCCTCCACGCAGCCCTGCTCGAGAGGGATACTTTTCTGCACCTGCGACGGTTCTTTTTCCTGTCGGTGATAGTTTTTTCGCTGCTCTATCCCCTTTTCGTCATCCCCGCCCTGGGCGACGTATGGACTTTTCGTCCCGCCGTCTCCCGGGAACCGGCTGTCGAGGTGAGGGTCGGAGTGCCCGTTATGGCGGAGATATTGGAGGATGGAACTGTTGCACGGGATCCGGTCTCCGCGAAAGAAATCCTTTCCCGGCTTTATTTCACCGTCACGCTCGTGTTCCTGCTGCGATTTGCATTTCAGCTCCTGTCCATCTGCCGTATCCGGGCGAAGGGCGAAAGGCTGACCGTTTCGGGAATGTCTGTATACCGGCTGAAGGGTGGCGTGACGCCCTTCTCCTTTTTCGGCATGATCTTTATCCGTGCCGGAGAACATTCGGAGGCCGAACTGTCTCAGATCCTGCTGCATGAACGGATGCATGTGCGCCAGTGTCATTCTGCCGACATCATTCTCGTGGAACTGGTGAGTCTGCTGTCATGGTGGAACCCGTTTGTGTGGCTGATGAGGCGCGAAGTCTCCGTGAATCTGGAGTGTCTGGCGGACAGCGGTGTGCTGCGCGAGGGCGTCGACTGCCGGGAATATCAGTACCATCTCTTGCGGCTGACTCATCATGAAGCTGCAGTTCAGATAGTAAATAACTTTAATGTATCACAATTAAAAAGACGTATTATGATGATGAACAAAACGAAATCGCCGGCATTGACGCTGACGAAGTATCTCCTGGTGCTGCCTCTCTCCTTTTTGCTGATTCTGGCCGGCAGTTGTGTGAACCGAAACGCGAAGGGCGACTCGGCGGTGACGGCCGAAAACGGTGCATTGGCGCCGGATTCGCTACAGGTGCCCGGTCTCCCGCCCGCAGAGGAGGGGGGGGATGACAGCGAAATCTTTACGGTAACGGAGTTGTCGCCTGTATTCCCCGGCGGAGATGCTGCTCTGATGCGGTTTGTGTCGGACAGTGTCAGGTATCCGGAGGAGGCGATGGAAAAGGGTATTGAAGGGCGGGTGATCACCAACTTCGTCGTGGAGAAGGATGGGCGTATAAGCAACGTCGACGTTGTCCGCGGCGTCGATCCGCTGCTGGACGCGGAAGCTGTTCGGGTGCTCCGGTTGATGCCTGCGTGGACTCCCGGCAAACAGCGCGGAGAGGCTGTGAGGGTACGCTTCACGTTGCCCGTGGTCTTCAAACTGGTGGGCAGGGAGGACAAAAAGTCTTCCGCCGACTTGACATCGCCGCCGCCGCCGGTATCGCCGCTGAGGACTTCCGACGAAATTTTCGTGGTGGTGGAGGATCAGCCTGTATTTCCCGGCGGAGATGCTGCTTTGATGCAGTTTGTGTCGGACAATATCAGGTATCCGGCGGAGGCGAAGGAAAAGGGTATTGAAGGACGGGTGTTTCTCAACTTCGTCGTGGAGAAGGATGGGCGTATAAGCAACGTCGACGTTGTCAGCGGCGTCGATCCGCTGCTGGACGCGGAAGCTGTTCGGGTGCTCCGGTTGATGCCTGCGTGGACTCCCGGCAAACAGCGCGGGGAGGTTGTGAGGGTACGCTTCACGTTGCCCGTAGTCTTCAAGCTCTGGGGGGCGAAATCCGTGGACGGTGAAGACGGAAAGGGGACGGCTCTTCCGGAAAGTCCGAAGGATTTTGAAAGTGCGGAATTTCCGGGAGGTGAAGAGGCTCTTATGAAGTTCCTTGCCGACAATGTCAAATATCCGGTGATTGCTCAGGAAAACGGTATTCAGGGAGTTGTCTCGGTTGTTCTCAATGTGAGCAGCAGGGGGAAGGTGACCTTTGTCCGGTTTGAAGAGGGTGTAGATCCTTTATTGAATGCTGAGGTGAAAAGGGTTCTTGAAAGTATGCCTGACTGGAGTCCGGCTAAGCGCAGTGGTGAACCGGTTGCTATGACAAGCGGGTTCAGTTTTGTATTCCGTCTTCAGGGGAATGGGGTGCAGTCGTATGAGGGGCCGGTACCGGAGAATGCTGTGGTGGTGGTGGCTTACGCGGCGGAGAAGGTTCCCGGATAGCTTTTCCGGTAATCCGGCAGAAGTTCTGCCGCCGCAGCGTTTTACTTTTATAATGGTGTTATTTTAACGTTCGGAGCGGGGTGCGGGCTGTGATATGCCTGCACCCTGACTTGTCCGGAGTTGTCATTTTGTCGATTTGCCCGCAACGTGACAAATTCAGGTGTTTTTTTGATTCTGGGGACCAGCTCCTTGCTTGAAGAGGCTTCTTGTCGCCACACTCGTAAATGTGGAAGTTTTTTGTCTGATTTGATGGTGCCCTTGAATACATGCGCCTGCTTTTTTTCAGGGCGTTGCCGGAAATGGCGAAATTTGATCAATAAGAATAGATCGTTTTTGTTTCTTTATTTCATTCATTGACATAACCATGACATAAACGCTAAAACCGGTAAGGGAGATAATTGGCATATTTTTTAATTTTCTTCTCGGTAATAGATTTTGTAGAATTTACCGTTTTTGTCGGTGCCCCGTTCGATAAGGTTTCTGTCGCCGTGTACGTAAATGTGGAAGTTTTTATCTAACTTGATGACGTTTTTGAATATACGAGCTTGCTTTTTTACGGCGCTGTCGGAGATGGAAAAATCATCGACAATATCAATGTCGTATTCTTGTTGATAAGCGGATTTATATTGATTGAAACTTTCAATCACTTCCGGCTGTTCCATTACTTCGTTGACAAATTCGTTCAGATT
>JAIRSV010000132.1 GCA_031255275.1 Proteiniphilum sp. | reverse complement strand
CAAAATCCCCCTTTATGTGAAATCCGGAGCGATCATTCCGGCATACCCCGACGATGAAAGAACGAATACGCCCGACAGTCCGCTTAAAATATACATCTTCACAGGAAGCGACGGCCGCTTTGAACTGTATAAAGATGACGGTGAATCGTTCGGATATAAGCGCAACAAATTTGCCTATATTCCTTTTTCCTGGGATGATAAAAACAGCGAGTTAGTGATTGACGCACAAATAGGGGACTATAACAAAGGCAAAGTGCAGGAATTTCAGATAGTCCTTGTCGAAGGTCAGCAAAAGGACATCCGCTCGATACCCGTAAAAAAACATCTTCAATACAGCGGAAGCAGGCAAAAAGTCAACCTACGGGCAAGTTCGCCGAAAACCCCGGAGTAGAGTACGGATAAACCGGCAGGATTTCCGGATGCGGGACGGAGAAGCTTTCTCTATGACTTCACGGAACGGGGCCGGGCAGCACGCATACAGGCCGCACAAACCCCCTCAATCGTCACAATAACGCTTTCGAGGACAAAACCTTTCGGCAGTTCCGCATCAAAGTGTGCAGTACCTTTCAGACACAGCACCTCATCACACTTCCCGCAGTGAAAGTGAGTGTGCTGCGCACTCCCCTCGTGATGATTCCTGTTCAGAGCGTATTTCACCGAGTTGTCGCACAGTACGATGCGGTGAATAATACCCCGATCCTCCAGCGTCTTCAAGGTTCGATACAGCGTCACCCGGTCAAACAGGTTGGGATAGGACTCCTTCAGTTCTGTCTCCGACATTGCCGACTCTCTCTTCAGCAACTCGCCCAGAATATATTTCCGGCAGCCGGTATTCTTCAGGCCGCGCGCCTGTAATAACTCTTCCACTGTCATAATGTATCATATTTTACGTTTCCGTGCGGCAAATATACAGCTATTTTGCCTGCTAACGGCCTGTTCCTCATTTTTTATCATCCCGGGGTCGGGGGAGATCTATTTTTAATAGTGCATCATTGTTGCAATTAAATATTTTGTATATTTGCAGACATTTTCATATACCCTGCCAACGCCGGCGTTTCCGGCAGAGTGCCGGCCACCGGCCGGCGACGCAGGGGTACTTACCGGAGGATGCGGATGAAACTGATTTATGGCTTGATGATATTTTTTTCCCTGAGCGGCAACCGGCCCGAACGGCCGGTGCAGCCGCCGGACACGATTGCGGAAACCGTCTCAGGACGGGATGAGGGCCGGATAGTGCTGGACGAGGTGACCGTACGGGCTGACCGTGCGGGGAATATCCGGATGATGTCGGCACAAAACGTCGTCCGGGTCGACAGATCCTTTCTGGACGATCACTTTTCGGGAAGCCTGATGCAGAGTCTTGAGCACATCCCCGGAGTAAGGGCTGTGAGCATAAGTGCGGGACAGTCGCGACCCTCCATCCGGGGCATGGGCTTCCACCGGATGGTGGTGACGGAGAACGGAATCAGACACGAAGGGCAGCAGTGGGGCGAAGATCACGGGCTGGAGATTGACCGCTTTTCGGTCGACGAGGCTACTGTCGTAAAGGGACCGGCTTCCCTGCTCCACGGCCCGGAAGCCATCGGGGGTGTGATTCTGCTGCGGAACAGTTACATCCCGGCGACAAGGGCCGAAGGCAGCTTCCGCGTGTACGGAGGCAGCGCCGGCAGACCGGCTGGCCTGTCGGGACGGGCCGGCGGCCGCACCGGCAGGTGGTATTACGTGATGAGCGTCACCTGCACTGACTATGCAGACGGCAGAGTGCCCGCAGACAGCATACAGTATTATTCCTACTACATCCGGCTGAAGGGGGGCCGGCTGCGCAACACGGCGGGAAGGGAGCGGAACGCGGGATTTGTGCTGGGCTTCGAGAAAGAGGATTTCCACTCGCGTCTGCTGATTTCCGGCGTCTACTCGCAAACCGGCTTCTTTGCCGACGCGCACGGACTGGAGGTACGCCTGTCTGACATTGATTACGACAGCTCTTCGCGTGACATTGATCTTCCCCGTCACACGGTCAGTCACTTCAAACTGATCAATAACACCGTCCGACGCTTCGGCAGAGTCTCCTGGGAAACGAACATCGCCTTCCAGAAGAATCTTCGCAAAGAGTTCTCCGAACCGGTATCGCACGGTTACATGCCTGTCCCTCCCGACACGCAGGAACGGTTGTTCGACAAGGAGACCTTCTCTGCCACAACGCTGATCGGGATGCCGGTCAGGGAACGGATCAGCCTGCAGGCCGGGCTGTCTGCGGAACACCAGGTCAACCGGCGCGGCGGGTGGGGATTCGTGATCCCCGACTTCCGGACGACAGGGGCCGGTGTATTTGTCCACGGGCGCATTCATGTTTCGGACGACCTGATCATCAGCGCCGGCGTCCGCGCCGACCGGCTGAGGACGCATATCCGCAGTTACCGCGACTGGTACGCGACGCCGGACGAAGACGGACTGCCGGTATACAGGGAACGGGCGACTGCTTTGCAGAAAGCGTTCCGGAGCATCACCTGGTCTGCCGGATTGAACCGCCGGTACGGCCCGTGGACGCTGAACGTCAACATCGGCAAAAGCTTCCGGGCGCCTGCTCCGAAGGAGCTGGGGGCTGACGGGGTAAACTATCACATATTCCGCTATGAGAAGGGCGACAGCGGTCTGAAGGCGGAAGAGTCCTTTCAGCTTGATGCGGGATTCGGCTGGCAAAACGGTGTACTGACCGTCCGGTGGGAACCTTTTATCAACTATTTTCCCAACTATATTTACATGAATCCTACTCCGGAGTATCTCGAGGGTTTGCAAATGTACCGTCATGCACAGGCCGGTGTGATTCGCTTCGGCTTTGAATCGGACTTCCGGCTGCAGCTCACCCGGCGGCTCTCCCTGGGGATGCAGTCGGAATACCTGTATGCCGAACAGCTTTCGGGGGACAGGAGGGGTTATACGTTACCCTTCTCTCCGCCCCCGGCGGCCGGATTCGGGATCGAATACCGCCCCGGTCGCGGACTTTGGGGCGAAAGTGGTGATATTTTGCTGGAATACAGGGTGACGGGGTCTCAGCACAGAATCGTCCCTCCGGAAGAGAGGACGGAGGGGTATCAGTTGCTGAATCTTTCGCTGGGGTGCAGCCGCCGGATGCGGGGCTTCGGCATGAATCTGCGCCTTCAGGCACATAATCTGCTGAACAGACGGTATTATGATCACACGGGATTTTACCGGCTGATCGACGTTCCTGAACCGGGCAGAAACATATCGGCTTTGCTGGGACTTTCCTTTTAGCGCTGTGACGGCGGAGATGCACGGAGGGGCGTCTCCGGAAGATAATCGAAAGCAAGTTCCGGACATTACAGTACAGACAGTTCAAATTAACAGTACAGACAGTTCAAATTAATTGTAAACATAAACAACTCAAATCACGTATGAAAAGAAAACTGTTCACGGGAGCCATGCTCCTTTTCAGCGTCAACGCGCTGATGCTCTTCTCTTCCTGCGAAAGGGAGAACAAACTGCCGGCGCCGAGCGTCGAAATCACCGGACTGGGATCCGGACACAACAGCCCTGACGACCGGATTGCTCATGCCGGATCGGACGTCCACCTCGAAGCGGTAATTACGGCCGAAGGGCTGATCCGTGAGATCACGGTAGAAGTCCGTTGGCAATCGGGCAATTTCAGATTCGGCGAGACGTATGCCGGCGCCAAGTATGCCGGAGTAAAAAATGCCACGTTCCACGAACATGTGGACGTTCCGGCCGACGCGCCGGAGGGTGAGTACCGCCTGCTGCTGACGGTGACGGATCACGAGGGACAGACCGCTTCGGCAGAGTCTGCCCTGACGGTACTGCCGGAATCCGGCGAACACGATGACGATGACCTCTGACGGGAGGGTGTATGACCGTGCGGCCGTCCCCCCGCGGACGGCCGCATCACTTTGACGGATGACGCATGATTCGTAAAACAATCCTTTGTACGGTTGCCGTTCTGCTGCTGCTTTCGTGCGGCGGCAGCGGCGATTATGATATGGAGAAGCCGGCGATCGACATGAGCGGAGCGTCAGCCTTTCCGCTGACCTGCGACACGGTGTATCGGGGGGAAAGCTTCACCTTCGGCGCGCTCTTCACGGACAACCGGGAGCTGGGGAACTATAACATCGAGATTCACAACAACTTTGATCATCATTCGCACAGCACCGACAATACTCCGTGTGCGCCCGATGAAAGGAAAGCGCCGGTGAATCCGTTCATATACAACCGGGACTTCCGGATTCCCGCCGGAACGGTTTCTCTGGAGGTCAGGAACAGCATCCCCGTCCCGGAAGACGTGGACACGGGTGATTATCACTTCATGATCCGGCTGACCGACCGGGCAGGCTGGCAGCAGCTGAAGGCCGTCAGCATAAAAGTCCGGGAACGGGAAACCGGCGCCGGTGTGAGACTCGTCTCGCCGGACGGCGCAGCAAAAGCTCTCTCCGCTTCGGAACGGGACGGGGATGGATCCGTGATGTGATTTTGAATGTATCGGATTAATTTTTATCTTTGCAGCCGCAAGAGTAAAAATCATTTAAATAAAGAAACTACTGAATGGCAACAAAACTTCGTTTACAGAGAAGAGGACGCAAGGGTTATCCTTTCTACCAGATCATTGTTGCAGATAGCAGAGCACCACGAGATGGAAAGTATATAGAGAGGATCGGTTCCTATAATCCGAACACACATCCTGCTACGATCACTTTAGATTTCGACCGTGCTTTGTACTGGCTGCAAACCGGGGCGCAACCCACCGACACCGTACGCAACATCCTGTCGGGAGAGGGCGTGCTGCTGAAAAAGCACCTCCTCGGAGGTGTGGCAAGGGGCGCTTTTGATGAAGCGGAAGCGGAAGCAAGATTCGAGGCATGGAAAAACTCGAGGACACAGCTCGTCCGGAAGATCATGGACCGGGACGACGAGCAAAAGCGGGCTGAAGCAAAAGTCCGGCTGGATGCCGAGAAAGAGATCAACAGGGCAAGAGTGGAAGCCCTGGCAAGAAAAAAAGCCGAAGAAGAGGCTGCCAACGCTCCCGCACCCGCGGTAGAGGCAGACGGCGCCGCTCCGGCCGACAGCGCCGGAACGGAATAAACGGCGGAATAAGAATAATCGCTTCCCTTGACACAGGGAATAAGGCAGCGGGTTTGATTTTCAGGAATCATTTCTGCTGCCTTTCCGTTATACCGGACGTCCCTCCGGATCACCGGCAAAATCAACTGTCTATACATCAATACGGGTCAATCTGCAAACATACGGTTTTACAGGTGACCCGGGCGTCCGAGCGCTCGAACGTCACATGTCCATGTGTTCGAACGTCGCAGGTTTGTGCGTTAGTGCATGGCGCGTTCGTGCGTTAGTGCACGGCGCGTTCGTGCGTTAGTGCATGGCACGTTCGTTCGTTAGTGCACGGCGCGTTCGTTCGTTAGTGCACGGCACGTTCGTGCGTTAGTGCATGGCACGTTCGTGCGTTAGAGCACGGCGCGTTCGTGCGTCAGTGCGTCGCATGAACAAGTATGTGACTGGAATACAAACAGTTTCGCAGATGAGTCGAGCGTCAGCTTTGTCCGAAAACCTGTGTTGAGTTTCATGCGTATACGATAAAAAAGAGGGTGTGTACGTTTGACACATCCTCTTTCCAATTAATGAGCATTCGATTCCATCCCGGGTGACTACCCTGTGATCCGCCTGGGGCTCGAACCCAGGACCCCATCCTTAAAAGGGATGTGCTCTACCTGCTGAGCTAGCGAATCGACCGGTTGCTTTCTTTCAAAAGCGAGTGCAAAGGTAGAATTTTTATTTTAATTACACAACCGCGTGGGTGATAAAATACCGGTTTTTTGTCCCGTCGCAGCCGAGTCACCGTTACCGGAAGGGGGTTTCGGGCAAATCGCCCTAATACCTGTAATGATCCGGCTTGAAAGGCCCCTCCACCGGTACGCCGATATAATCGGCCTGTTCGCGCGTCAGAGAAGTCAGCTTCACGCCGATCCGCTCGAGGTGCAGCCTGGCCACCTCCTCGTCCAGACGCTTGGGCAGACGGTAGACACCCACCCTGTAATCATTCGTCCACAGGTCGATCTGCGCCAGCGTCTGGTTGGTGAACGAATTGCTCATCACGAACGAGGGATGTCCCGTCGCACAGCCCAGATTCACCAGACGTCCGCCCGCCAGCAGAAACAGCGAGTTGCCCGAGGGAAAGGTATACTTATCCACCTGCGGCTTGATGTTCAGATGCCTGATTCCGGGGAAGTTCACCAGACGGTCGACCTGTATTTCGTTGTCGAAATGGCCTATATTGCAGACAATGGACTGGTCTTTCATCCGCTGCAGGTGGTCGATGGTGATTACGTTGCAGTTTCCGGTAGCCGTCACGAAGATATTGCCCTCCTTCACCGCCTCCTCCATGACGGTTACCTCAAATCCCTCCATCGCCGCCTGCAGCGCGCAGACGGGATCGATCTCGGTGACAATCACGCGCGCACCGTAAGAGCGCATCGAGTGGGCACATCCCTTGCCCACGTCGCCATAACCCAGCACCACGACCACCTTGCCGGCAATCATCACGTCGGTAGCCCGCTTGATGCCGTCGGCCAGCGACTCGCGGCAGCCATACAGGTTATCGAACTTCGATTTGGTCACCGAATCGTTCACATTGATGGCAGGCACCAGCAACTCGCCCCGCTCCATCATCCGATACAGGCGGTGCACCCCCGTCGTGGTCTCTTCGGAGATCCCCTTCATCCCGGCCACGGTTCTGTGCCAGCGCTGACCGTCCTCCCTCAGGACGCGGTGCAGCGTATCGAGGATCGCCTGCTCCTCGCGACCGGCTCCCTTTCTGTCGATGACGGACGCATCATCCTCAGCCCGGTAACCCGTGTGTACCAGCAGCGACGCGTCACCGCCATCATCCACAATAAGGTGAGGGCCTTTCCCGCCGGGGAAGCGCAGAGCCATTTCCGTACACCACCAGTACTCTTCCGGCGTCTCACCCTTCCAGGCAAACACAGGTATGCCCGCAGCAGCTATGGCAGCGGCAGCATGATCCTGCGTAGAGTAAATGTTACAGCTCGCCCAGCGCACATCGGCGCCCAGCTCCGTCAGCGTCTCGATCAGCACAGCCGTCTGAACGGTCATGTGCAGCGACCCCGTTATCCGGGCACCCCTCAGCGGCTTCTCCGAAGCATACTTCTTCCGTATCGCCATCAGGCCGGGCATTTCATGCTCAGCCATATCCATCTCCTTTCTTCCGAATTCGGCCAGCGAAATGTCAGCCACCCTGCAGGGAAGATCGGGGGAAAAAATCATATCCATACTCATTATCCTGTTTTTAATTTATTGATTTTTAAACGTACAAAGTTACAAAATCTGCGGAATGTTCATACCTTTGAAAAGCCTGTCCGGATAAATTTCAGTGAATTATCCCGAAGGCGATACGAACAATTAAAGAAGAAAATAATGAAGAAGAAAACATATCTGTTGCTTCTGTTAACCCTCGTCACCATCGCCGGATGTGCGCAAAGCCACCGGAAGGAACGACTGACAGAACAACAAACCGGAATAAATAACAGTATGCAATATAACACATTGACACCCGAAGAAGAAAGAGTAATACTTCACAGAGGCACGGAACGCCCCTTCACGGGCGAATACCTGGAGAATCGGGAAGCGGGAACATACCTGTGCAAACGGTGCGACGCCCCCCTCTACCGCTCCGAAGACAAATTTGATTCACACTGCGGATGGCCCTCCTTCGACGACGAGATCAAAGGCGCCGTGAAACGGATCCGTGACGCCGACGGTCAGCGAACCGAGATTGTCTGCAACAACTGCGGAGCGCATCTTGGACACGTCTTCCTGAACGAAGGACTCACGTCCAAGCAAACGCGTCACTGCGTAAATTCCATTTCGATGAAATTCGTCCCGGCACAGTCCCCCCAATCCGCGACCCCGCAGAAAGAATCCCTGACCACAGTCTACTTTGCCTCAGGATGCTTCTGGGGGACGGAATACTTCTTTATGAAAGCGCCGGGCGTGAAGCAGACAAGCGTCGGTTTCATGGGCGGTCACGCAGAAAACCCGACCTATGAACAAGTCTGCCGGAAAAACACAGGACACCTGGAAACGACCGAAGTAGTTTTCGATCCCGCCGCAACAACTTATGAAGAGCTGGTCAAACTCTTCTTTGAAACGCACGACTTCACGCAGACCGACGGACAGGGACCGGACATCGGGTCACAATACCGGTCATGCATATTCTATTCCGATTCCGCCGAAAAGGCGACTGCAGAAAAATATATGGATCTGCTCACAAAAAAGGGATACCGGGTTGCGACCCTGCTGAAACCGGTTTCCGTCTTCTGGAAAGCGGAGAATTATCATCAGCAGTATTACGAACACAAAGGCACCAAACCTTACTGTCACAAATATACACCCGTCTTCGATGATTGACGGCGTCCGTTTCGCGCGAAAAAGCGAACAGCAACGCAGCCGGTTTCATAATCAAAGGGGAAATGGCCGTAAATCAGGCGTAAAATTGTAATTTTGTCCCCGCATTTATTCACAGTATAATTTATGTCATACTTTATTCTGAAGTTAAACAAAGCAGCATTTTCTGTTCCATTGTTGCTGCGATTAGAGATTAGAGATTAAAGGTCAATGATTAATGTTGCGAGAATTGTTACTGTCTCAAGACCCTTTTCCGGAAGAAATACTGCTGATATGACTCATCGGATATGATCGATAGAACCATTTTTGAAAATAAAACGGCAGCCTACTATACGCTCGGCTGCAAATTGAATTTTGCGGAAACGTCCGCCATCGGACGGCAACTGCGGGATTTCGGCGTGCAGCGCGCCCGGAAGGGCCAGCGGGCAGATATTTGCGTGATTAACACCTGCTCTGTCACCGAACTGGCTGACAGGAAAGGACGTCACACCATCCGGAAGGCAATCCGGGAAAACCCCTCGGCGTTTGTCGTCGTTACGGGATGCTATGCGCAGTTGAAGCCGGAAGACGTTGCCGGGATAGAGGGCGTAGACCTTGTGCTGGGCGCGGAACAAAAGCTGGATGTGGTGAAATATCTGGACGATCTGGCAAAAAAAGAGAAGGGAGTCGTTGTCACGTCGGAAACCCGCTGTATCCGTTCGTTCGTCCCCTCCGTCTCGGCGGACGACCGCACACGCTATTTCCTGAAGGTACAGGACGGGTGTAACTATTTCTGCTCCTTCTGCACCATACCCTTCGCAAGAGGGCGGAGCCGCAACGGATCGATCGCCGCGCTGACGGAACAGGCCGAACAGGTGGTACGCGAGGGAGGCAGAGAGATTGTCCTCACGGGAGTAAACATCGGCGATTTCGGACATACGACCGGAGAGACCTTCATCGATCTGCTCAGGGAACTCGACAGGGTGGAAGGTGTGGAACGTTACCGCATCTCGTCCATCGAGCCGAATCTGCTTTCGGACGAGATTATAGATTTCGTAGCCGGATCAAGCCGTTTCGCGCCCCATTTCCACATGCCCCTGCAGTCGGGCAGCGACGCCGTGCTGAAGCTGATGAGGCGAAGGTATGACACGTCGCTCTTCCGGAACAAGGTAGACAGAATCAGGCAGGTACTTCCCCATGCCTTCATCGGGGTAGACGTGATCGTGGGCGTCAGGGGTGAGACTGATGAATATTTTTCCGAAAGTGAAGCTTTTCTCCGCTCGACGGATTTCTCCCGACTGCACGTCTTCACCTATTCCGAGCGCCCGGGGACGGCAGCCCTGCATATCGGCGGAGCGGTGGAGCCGGGGACGAAACATGCACGCAGCAAAGTGCTGCTGGATCTTTCGGACGGACGTCTGCGGGATTTTTATCTTTCGCAGCAGGGATGTCGGGAAAAGGTGCTGTTTGAGCAGACAGGACACGGTGAAAAAATGTATGGGTTTACCGGGAATTATGTAAAAGTATATGCCGCTTATGATACGTCGCTTGTAAACCGCGTAGCGGAAATAGAGGTAGGCGCATACAGCGGAGACGAAGCGGCAATGAAAGCGATTTTTTAATGGACGGCGAAGAAAATAAAAAGGGAACCGGCTATACGCTGCTGTATGCGATGGCATATCTGCATGCGCTGTTGCCGTTCAGGATACTGTATATCATCTCCGACATTCTCTACCTGATCATCTATTATCTGGTGAGGTACAGGAGAAGGCTCGTGAGGAAAAATCTGAGGAATGCGTTTCCGGAGATGCCGGAGAAAAGCATCGTGAAGATTGAGAAAAAGTTTTACCGTCACCTGTGCGACTATTTTATGGAGACTGTCAAAACGCTTCATCTGACCGACGGGGAGGCGCGCAGGCGAATGAGGTTCGAAAATCCGGAGGTCATAAACCGGCTGACCGCAGGCGGCAAGTCCTGCATCCTGAGCCTCGGCCATTACGGCAACTGGGAATGGGTTCCCGCCGTCGTGACGCACTTTATACCGGGTGTAGAACAGGGATTCATCTACAAAAAACTCCATTCCGCAGCGTTCGACCGTCTCTTCCTGAAGATGCGCACGCGCTTCGGATCCTGTCCGATAGAGATGCACGGCGCATTCAGGCAGATGATTCGTTTCCGGGACGGGGGGAAGACGCTGGTGGCAGGATTTCTTTCCGACCAGCGGCCGTCTCCGCGACAGGAATGTTACTGGACGCTGTTCATGAACCGGCTGACGCCCGTGCAGACGGGTATGGAGAAGATAGCGCGCTATCTCGGAACTTCAGTCGTATACCTGGATATGAGGAAGGTGAAAAGGGGATATTATACCGGCAAGTTTTCCGTCATAACTCCCGACGCGGGCGGAACGCCCGAATTTGCCATAACGGAACGGTATGTGCGGAAGCTGGAGGAGACTGTCATGCGGGAGCCGTCCTGTTACCTGTGGTCGCACGACCGCTGGAAGTTCGCGAAACCCGGGCAGGGTAACTCCGCGAAAAGCGCCCGACGCGCGGGGATGGCTCCGGGGGCGGGAATTCAATAATCAATAACTCATCATTCACAGTTTGCAGTGGTAAGGACATCGGTGGTTATATTGAACTGGAACGGAAGAAAATTGCTGGAGCGGTTTCTTCCCCCGGTATTGCGGCACTCGCCGGACGGGGAGTGTAACGTGGTGGTGGTCGACAACGCTTCGGAGGACGATTCGCTGACGTTCCTCGGCACGCACTATCCCGACCTGCGGGTGATTGCGCTGGACAGGAATTACGGATTTGCCGAGGGATACAACAGGGCGTTGCAGCAGCTGGATACGGAGTATGCGGTACTGCTCAATTCCGACGTGGAGACAACTCCCGGCTGGCTTCACGCCCTGGTCTCCTGCATGGACGCGCACCCCGATGTGGCGGCAGTGCAGCCGAAGATACGCTCGTACGGCGAACGGAACCGTTTCGAGTATGCCGGCGCATCCGGAGGGTTCATCGACCGTTACGGCTACCCCTTCTGTCGGGGAAGGATCCTGCATGTGCTGGAGGAGGATCACGGTCAGTATGACACGGAAATTCCCATCTTCTGGGCGACGGGGGCTTGTCTCTGCATCCGGCGAAGGGACTATCTGGAGGCCGGCGGACTGGATGCCCGTTTCTTCGCCCACATGGAGGAGATTGACCTTTGCTGGCGGCTGAATGTGCGGGGCCGGAGGGTGATGTGCGTTCCCGCGTCGGTTGTCTATCACGTGGGCGGCGCGTCGCTGAGGCAGGGCAGCCCGAAAAAGATATACCTTAACTTCCGCAATAACCTGCTGATGATCTACAAAAACGTGCCGCAGCGGACGTACCGTATCACATTTATCACGCGTTTTTTCCTTGATGCCGTGGCCTGTCTGCATCTTTTGCTGAAGGGTGATTTCGGAGCGGCGCGTGCGGTGGTCTGCGCCTACAGGGATTTCCTGAAGATGCGTCCTTCCTTTAAGCTGCTGCGGAGGGAGAATTTGCGGATGACTGTGACAGAACGTATCCCGGCGCAGTATGGGGGGAGTATCCTGTTTGACTTTTACTTCAAGGGGAAAAAGAGTTTTGCGGCTCTCTGCTTCGGAGGATCGGAGGAAGAATGATGTAAACTTACGGTCGCCCTGCGCCGGACAGAGTACCCCATACGGCAGGATAAACAACCATTGAATAACACGTGCGAAGCCCGTATAACGGCTATTCGAAGTGAAAACTGAGTGTAATCATCCGCTGAACGGCTTTCGACAGCGAACCGGCATATTTCCGGAGATCATCCTCCTTCAGGTCTCTCCTGTCTCTTTCCAGGAGATCCGTCAAACCGAAACTGAACTTCAGCTCCGGCGACAGTTTGAAGAACGGCAGGTAAAAGTCACATCCTGCGCCGAACTCAATCCCCGCATCATACGGTTTCAGCAGCACGGCGCGGTTTTTATCGGAAGTCAGCTCCACGCTCGCGTATCCTCCCGCAATGACATACGGACGGAAGTTATTGATCCTGTCGGCCGAAATCTTAAGGTGCAGCGGCAGCGTGATATAATTATTGCGGATTTGTGCAGCATACTCCTCGCCCGACGCCTGTTCTCTGAATACGAACCCTTTCCCGCCCAGACAGAGAGACGGTATCACCCGGAGATTCATACATCTGTTGAGGTAAATATCTCCGATGATTCCGACCGTGAACCCCGGAGAATACGCGGGAATTTCGGAGAACCAGACTTCACCGTTTTCATTGACGAAACCTGACTGGGTAAGAATCAGATCCTGCGTATGCAGCCCCAGTGTGAATCCCGGATGAAACAGCTGCCGATCGGCATAGGGACGGTGCTGTAACCTGCGCTGCTGACCGCAGAGGTTGCCCGAAACCGGAGTCAGGAGGAGGAGGAGGAGGTATGTAACTTTTTTGATCATACTGTTGTGTAAACGTTTTTCTCTGCCGGATATTGTACCGGAAAAGTCCTCCGTTTCAGCCGTCCGCCCGGCGGGAAACGCCATCTCTGCCGGGACGGGAACCGGACGAGTTTATACGAATTATAAATAAAAGGCAAAGTCTTATACATTTTTTGTATTGGGGAAAAAACTGACTATCTTTGCAGGGAAGTAAAACTAACTGCAATAATTAATTCTCTTTTTATTATGGCTTACGTAATTGATGATACTTGCATAGCGTGCGGAACATGTATAGATGAGTGTCCCGTAGGAGCGATCTCCGAAGGTGATATTTACAAGATTGACGCAGACGCATGTACTGAGTGCGGTTCCTGTGCGGATGTCTGTCCCACGGAATCAATTCATCCGGAGTAGAACACCGGAATGTTTGACGAAAAAAAGTCGAACAGTTGTTGTCCGGCTTTTTTTGTGCAAAAAGAAACGCCCCTGCAAAGAGGCGTTTCTTTTTATATGTAAGGTAATACACGCTGTATTATCCGTTCACTTTCGCCATGTGAGCAATCAGGTCGAGCACTTTGTTGGAATAACCCCATTCGTTGTCATACCAGCTGATTACCTTCACGAATGTCGGGCTTAACTGAATACCGGCCTTTTCGTCGAAGATGGAGGTGCGCGCATCTCCGATAAAGTCGCTCGACACCACATCCTCGCAGGTATATCCGAGAATGCCTTTCAGTTCGCCTTCGGAAGCCTCTTTCATCGCTGCGCATATCTCTGCATAAGTAGTTTCCTTCGCCAGACGAACGGTCAGGTCTACCACGGATACGTTCAGCGTGGGGACGCGCATGGACATGCCTGTCAGTTTGCCGTTCAGTTCCGGGATTACTTTTCCTACCGCTTTGGCCGCGCCCGTGGATGAGGGGATTATGTTGGCCGAAGCGGCACGTCCACCTCTCCAGTCTTTTGCGGAGGGGCCGTCCACGGTTTTCTGGGTGGCGGTGGTAGAGTGTACGGTGGTCATCAGACCTTCGAGTACGCCGAACTTGTCGTTGAGCACTTTGGTCACGGGTGCCAGACAGTTGGTGGTGCAGGAGGCGTTGGATACGAACTGTTCGCCTTTGGTATAGGTGCCTTCGTTGACGCCGACTACATACATGCGGGTGTCGTCTTTTGAGGGCGCTGACATGACTACGTATTTCGCGCCGGCGTCGATGTGCCCCCGGGCTTTGTCTTTGGTGAGGAACAGGCCGGTGGATTCAACCACGTATTCGGCGCCGACGGCGTCCCATTTCAGATCGGCCGGATTTCTTTCGGCTGATACGCGAATGACATTTCCGTTCACGACCAGGTTGCCGTCTTTTACGTCGACCGATCCGGTGAACTGTCCGTGGATTGTGTCGTATTTTAACATATAGGCGATGTAATTTACATCAAGCAAATCGTTGATACCTACAATCCGAATATCGCTTCTGTTTTGTGCAGCCCGGAAGACGAGTCGTCCGATGCGGCCAAATCCGTTAATACCTACTTTAATTCCTTCTTTAGTACCTTCTTTAATCATAACTTTGTTGAATTTTATTTGTTAAATGTGTCTTGAATTATTGCTGTCATTGCCTTTGTTTCAGCGGCTTTTATCGGGACTGTTTCACCCGCCTTCGGCCTGTTTGCCCTGTTGGGATAGACTCCTGAAAACTGTCTTTTTGACAGGTTCACAAAAATAGCATATTTTTTCGGTCTGATGAAATTATTTGAAATAAAATTCGGAAAATTCGCCCTGTGACAGCACGGGTATGTTTCCCGGAGACGACTTTCTGTTCCGGATTGCGGGGCGTAACCCGAAACTTCCGACAGGTGAACTGCCGGACGCTGTAAATGTTTTATTATCTTTGTGCTCCATTTCTTGAAATTCAATGATACATTTTAATAAAAAACATGTCTGACGATAAGAAGATTATTTTTTCGATGGTGGGCGTGAGCAAATCGTTCCCGCCGCATAAACAGGTTTTGAAAGATATTTACCTCTCTTTTTTTTATGGTGCCAAGATTGGCATTATCGGTCTGAACGGGTCGGGGAAGTCGACGCTGCTGAAGATTATTGCCGGGATAGAGAATGAGTATCTGGGCGAAGTGGTTTCCGACAGGAGTTTCTCTGTGGGGTATCTTGAGCAGGACCCGGCGCTGGACCCGGACAGGACGGTGATAGAGACTGTGCGCGAGGGGGTGCGGCCTGTGACGGATCTTTTGAACGAGTATGAGGATATTAACCTGAAGTTCGGATTGCCCGAATATTATGAGAATGAGGAGAGGATGAATTCTCTTTTCGCCCGTCAGGCCGAACTGCAGGACAGGCTGGATGCTGCCGATGCGTGGAATATAGATAATCGCCTGGAACGGGCGATGGACGCCCTTCGCTGTCCTCCGGAGGAGCAGCGGGTGTGCGAACTGTCGGGCGGCGAGCGGCGACGTGTGGCGCTTTGCAGGCTGCTGCTGCAGGAGCCTGACGTGCTGCTGCTGGACGAGCCGACCAATCATCTTGACGCGGAGTCGATCGACTGGCTGGAGCAGCACTTGCAGCAGTATCGGGGGACGGTGATCTGCATTACGCATGACCGTTATTTTCTTGATCATGTGGCGGGCTGGATTCTGGAGCTGGATCGTGGCGAGGGGATACCCTGGAGGGGTAATTACACGTCGTGGCTCGAACAGAAGACCCGACGGATGGAGCAGGAGGAGAAGCAGGTGAGCAAACGGCGCAAGACGCTGGAACGGGAACTGGAATGGATCAGCCTGGCGCCCAAGGCGCGCCGGGCGAAGGGGAAGGCGCGTTTGAACTCTTACGAGAAGCTGCTGAACGAGGATCAGAAGGAGCGGGAAGAGAAACTGGAGATCTTTATTCCGAACGGCCCCCGCCTGGGAAATAAAGTGATCGAGGCGGTCGGCGTGAAGAAATCCTTCGGCGACAGGCTCCTGTTTGATAACCTGAACTTTGTGCTGCCGCCCAACGGCATCGTTGGGGTGATCGGCCCCAACGGTGCGGGAAAGACTACGCTCTTCAGGCTGATCCAAGGGATGGATATTCCCGACGCGGGCAGGTTTGACGTGGGCGAGACGGTGGTGACGGCTTATGTGGATCAGGCGCATGAGGCGATCGATCCCGCAAAGACGGTTTACCGGGTAGTCTCCGGCGGTTCGGAATTTGTGCGGGTAGGCGGAAAGGAGATCAATGCCCGTGCCTATCTTTCGCGTTTCAACTTCTCGGGCGCCGACCAGGAAAAGCTGTGCGGTGTGCTGTCGGGCGGCGAGCGGAATCGCCTGCACCTGGCGCTGACCCTCAAGGCGGGCGCGAACGTGCTGCTGCTGGACGAACCGACCAATGATATTGACGTGAATACGCTGCGGGCGCTGGAGGAGGGGCTGGACAACTTTGCGGGATGTGCCGTGGTGATCTCGCACGACCGCTGGTTTCTGGACCGTATCTGCACGCACATCCTGGCTTTTGAGGGCAATTCGGAAGTATTCTTCTTCGAAGGCTCCTACAGCGAGTATGAGGAGAACCGGAGGGTGCGCCTCGGAAA
>JAIRSV010000093.1 GCA_031255275.1 Proteiniphilum sp. | reverse complement strand
AAGGATTTTTGACTTGTTCAGGAAATTTAGAATCTGACAATACAGCGGCTGTCCGCTAAAATGACTACTTTTACCCATGTTTAACTTTGTTTGTGTGGTAACTGCAAAGTAAAGCAAATGGGCTGGCTCCTGAAAAAGGAAGCAGCACTAATTTTAGTTAAGGGAAAAAATTTACCGGACACCAATAAAAAAAAATCTCTCACGGGATGAAAGTCATCTCTCACGGGATGAAAGTCATCTCTCACGGGATAAAAAAAATCTCTCGGGCGATAATTTAATATTTTTCTGCGGTGGGGGGAGATCATGTGCCGACGGGATGCGGTTGATGCGGGCTGTTTCGATTCGCTGCTTCCCACTGTCTCTTCACGAGAAAGGGCGCCCGATAATGAGCGCCCTTGCAGGTTTTTTTTGACCCGATCGTGTGGTGTTACAGCTTTTCGTAGGCCTTAAAGTAGGCTACCTGAGACACGCCGTTCGTATTATTCGTTTCGGTTATCTCCAGTTTGATATAGCGCGCCGTGACTGTTTCCGTCAGCACCACCTCTTCATAGAGGGGCACCAGCGGACTGTTGCCGTTCACCTCCGTCCCGTCGGGCGCCGTCCAGGGCAGGGAGAAGGTGAATCCGCCGATCTTTTCGTAATTCTCACTATCGGTACCGGCATATATATTCATGGTTTTCACCGATGGATAAATATTGCCGTTGCCGGTATAAAGCCGACGCCCTATCCTGCACAGGGAAATGGGCAGTTCTTTTTTCATATCGATAATAATCGAGTGGGGAAGCGGATTTTCCAACGCCGGCGAATACTGGCTGTGCCAGTAGCTCGTGTTGTCATCTACAAACAGACTGGGGTAGCCGCCGCCGTCGCCTGCCTGGACGTCCGAGCCGGTAGCGCTCCACAATGTCCAGTCATGTTCCAGAAGCTCCTGTCCTGCGTGTTTTTGCAGCACGGTAAATTCCGTGACGCGGTAGCCGCACTTTATGGTGACGGTGGCTGTTCTGAAATTTTTCTCATCCGGATTGGCCTGAGCGGTTACGGTTATGTTTTTTCCGTTAATCGAGACGGAACACCATGCGTCCTCTCCCTGCTTGCCGTCATCTGTTTTTATTCCTATGAGCTGAAGGGGGTCGGATATATCCGTATCGGCGGTCACGGTCGCGGCTTCGCCCGATGCCTCTACCAGCGCGCGCTGTATAACGAGGTATCCTACGTATGGATGCTCTACATCCTTACATCCTGCCGCCATCAACAGGACGGCCAGTAATATATATTTCAATGATTTCATAATGCAAATTCGTTTTTTTTTAGTTAGTCATAAGGGTTTTGTTCCAAATCATAGGGGTAGGCGTCAAACTGCGCCTGGGGGATAAACTCGCACACGGCGGAAGAGTTATACGGCACTTTCAGATACTTGCCGCCTACTCTGAGGGTATGTCCGCCCGGGTATCTTCTGTCCAGTGTTCCTTTCTTCCGGAAGATGTCAAAACGGCGGTGTCCTTCCCATGCCAGTTCCAGCATCCGTTCTTCCTCCACGATTTTTTGAATATCTTTCGGTGCACCGTTTTCTGCTGTCTTCATATTGTCGAGCGTCCATTCGGTAATCCCTGCCCGTCTGCGGAGGACGTTCACATCATCCAGTGCCGCCTGCGTGTTTCCTTTCACGGCGCTGACTTCCGCGCGGATCAGGTACATCTCCGCCAGACGGGATATGACCGTCGACCACAGGTGCAGACGCTGTTCCTGATAGGAGCACTTGTTGATGGCATAGACCAGAAACCGGGCGTCTTTACCCCGTTTGGTGGCAGCGTCGAAGACCTCGGGTTCGATGCGCCCGACGTATTTAGTGTCATCCTTACTCACTACATAAAAGCGCGTACCCAGATTATAGGATTCCGTTTGAATCACGTCGCTCTGAAACGCCGAGGCGTCGTCGTCGGCGGCGATTTTGTACGTCCCGTTGTCCTGCTTTGACACCTCTAATTGTGTGTATCGGTAATTGTCAGTGTCGGGCTGCCTGTGCGCGTATGTAAAAGTCCAGGTTCCGTTATAAATTTTCCCGGGGTATCCGGTAACGGAATAGTCCCCTACTTTGTCTTCAACGTATCTCTTCGTGATGAAGCGGCTGCGCAGGTCTTTCGGCATATCGTTGTTGTCAAGGTGGAGTTCCAGCAGCTCCAGGTATCTCGACGAGGGCGACATCTCTTCCCAGCCGTTGTTGTCGATACGGATATACATCCCTCCGGGACGGCTGTAGCCGGGGTCGTCCTTTTCGATTGTGCGGCGCACGGCGAAGATCGTTTCACTGTTATTCTCGGGAATATGCTGCGGATAGATGGCATAGTCCTCGCCCTCCAACAGTTTGAAGCGTTTCTTCTCTGTTTCTGCATATTGTATCACGGCGTCGGCCATCGCATACGCATCGTCCGTCCGGCCCATGTAGAGGTATACCCTGGCCAGCAGCGCCTGTGCCGCTTCTTTGGTAGCATAGATATTGCTTTTGGGTTTTATGCTTCCATCCTCGGGAAGCGTCATACAGGTGATTGCTTCCTCCAGGTCTTTCACGATCTGATCATACACTGCGGCAACCGTAGAGCGGCTTGGGGGCAGATCATTGGGATCGGAATTGAGCTTGAGCGGCAAACCCGGATTTTGTGTCGGGTTGTTGGAATAGGGCTGGGCAAATTCGTTGACCAGCAAAAAGTAGCACAGCGCTCGCAGATAGTAATTTTCGCCCATCACGATGACGTCTTCTTTGGTGCGTTCGTCACCGAGTTCTTCGACGATTTCAATCACCAGGTTACAGTTTCCTATGGTGCGATACCCCAGTTCCCAGGCATATTCGGTGACGGTATTTCTCATATTCCGGCTGTATTCGTAAATGTAAAAGCCTCCTCCGGTAGAAGTCCCGTTCCATGTAATATCGTCGGCACCGAAATTCCAGAAGATATAGCCGTAGTCGATCAGTCCGCCGTCATTTTTCAGCAGGCGATAGCTGCCGCGTGATAATTCCTGGAGATTGCGGGGATTAAGGTCTTCCGCCACAATCCCGTCATACATTCTCACATCCAGGCTGCAGCCCGTCATCAAGAGCGTCATGCACAAGGCAGTCAGTGTATAATACAATTTTTTCATTGTCGTAACTTTTTAGTATGCTAAATTTAAAATTTAAGATTTAATCCCAGCGTGAAGCGCCTTACGGTCGGGTAAAGCTGTCCGGAAGACGAGCTTGTTGTTCCGTTGAATCTGTCTGACAGCAGGATTTCCGGGTCATCGCCCGAAAACTTGGTGATCGTAAACAGATTTTCGCCGCCGACCGAGATGCTAAAGTCGCTTACGCCCATCGACGTCAGCCACCTTTTGGGCAGGCTGTAGGCCAGAGAGACGGTTTTCAGTTTCAGATAATCGCCGTTTTCCAGATAGCGGGTCGACTCCTGCGATGCACTGTTATTTCCGCCCACCATCAGCTGGGGATGGGTAGCAATATCGCCCGGTTTTTCCCAGCGGCTCCAGCCGTCGGCCAGTCTCATGGCCGGTTGCGACGGACGTTCGCAGTCGCGGTCGAGCGCTCCGGAGCGCCGGCCGTTATAGATTTTGGCGCCCGCGCTGTAGGTGAAGGCGGCGTTAAACGAAAGGTTTTTCCAGGCGAGACTGGTCGTGAAGCCTCCGCTGAATTCGGGAGAAGGCGACGCGTCGAGCAACACGCTCGTAGCCTTGTTCCAGTCTCCGGTAGCTGTTTTTTCTCCTGTATCCTTATCCGTAACAAACCACAGCGGTCTGCCGGTCATGGCGTCTACGCCGGCCCATTCGCGCATGTAGAAATTGAAATAGGGATAGCCTACCGCTACGGCCTGAAAAGCCAGGTCGTCGCCGTTGGGCAGGTAAGTGATTTTGTTTTTGTTATAACCGAGGTTGAAGCTCACGTCCCAGTAGAGATCTTTCGTCTTGATGATTTCGGGCGTTACGGTGATTTCAAACCCGCTGTTTTCCAGCCTTCCGTCGTTAGCCGTCTGCCGGTTGTAGCCGGTTACGGCGGGGAGATGTCGCAGGTAGAGCAGGTTTTTCACCTTCTTGGTGTAGGCGTCGAACGTAATGCCCACCCGGTTGAAAAGCCGCATGTCCAGTCCGAAGTCAAGCGAGGCGGTCTCTTCCCACGAGAGGTTGGGGTTGCCCTGATAATTGGAATAAAGGGCCACTTTGCTGCCGTATTCCATCGTACTGCTTAACTTGGTTGTCCACTCGTAGGCGCCGCTCGGCTGGTTGCCGGTGATCCCGTACGATACGCGGGGCTTCAGCTCATTGATGAAACGGAGGCTGCGGATGAGCTCCTCTTCGTGCATATTCCAGCCCGCGCCCAGCGACCAGAAATTCGCCCAGCGCTTGCCGGTGCCGAAGCGTGAGGAACCGTCGCGGCGTGCGGAAACCTGGAAAAGATATTTGCCGTCGAAGGCATAATTGCCGTTGAAGATGTAGGCCGCGTTCTTTTCCTCGGTTTTGGAGCCTTTGACGACGGGAGTTTCGGTCGTTCCTCCGGACAGTACCTCATTGCCGGGTATCATGTTGGAAGATTCGCCGCTGCTGTCCCACACCCGTCTTTCGTCGTACTCATAGCCCAGGAAGGCATTGATCTCGTGGCTTTCGCCGAATGTCTTCAGCAGCCGCAGCATCTGGTTTGTATAGATGGCGCGGGTGTTGTAACTGCGGTTTTCGATCGTACCGTTTTTGGCCTTTCCGCCCCTGCTGTAAGGGTCGGTATAGGTTTCGGTGTAGTTGTTGCCGAACCCGAACTTGTTGTTTGACTCCAAAGTCAGGAATTCAAGCAGTTTATAGTCGAACCCCAAGCCCAGATCCATCGCGTTGTTGCGCGTCCGGCTCCAGTTCAGATGGCGGTCATACAGATAGTTGGAGCCCCCGTCGGAATACCAGTAGTCGCGGGGATCGGCCGTTTCGGCCACCTCCTTCGAAGGCATTCCCTGACTTCCGTCCTTCAGATTTCCCTTAGAATCCCGGGGCGTGTCCCAGGGCGTATAGCTGGTGTAGCTCAGAGAATGTTCCTGATTGTCGGTTTCGCGATAGCTGGTGGCCAGTTTGGCCTTTATGGTAAGCTTCCTGTTCACGATGTAATCGGTATTGGTTCTCAGCGTGAAGCGGTCATATACGAAGCCTTTGATGGTACCCTCTTCGTTATAATAATCAGTGGAGATATAAGATCTGATCTTGTCGTTTCCGTAGCGATACCCAATGTTGTAGTTCTGCGTAAGAGCGTTCTGAGTAGCAATATCCCACCAGTCGGTATTCTGGTTTTTCAGGTAAGGCTGCAGCCAGTGCTGATCCTTCAGTATGCCTGAATTTCGATGTGCGGTGACCATATAGTCATAATATTCCGCACCGTTCATCATCTCCAGATTCCCCCTCTGCAGTTGCGAGACGCCCAGCCTTGCCGTAGCGTCAATCTGCGCGATACCCATCGCCGCCCGCTTGGTAGTAACCAGGATCACCCCGTTCGCCCCGCGCGAACCGTAAAGGGCCGTAGCAGAACCGTCCTTCAGTACGGAAATGGATTCGATGTCATTCGGGTTCAGTTCGGCAATAGCGTTACCCACCACGCCGTCGATAACCCAGAGCGGATCTTTGTTCCCCTGAATCGTTCCGAGACCGCGGACGCGTATGGTGACACCCTGTCCCGGCTGACCCGAGAGCGGCGTCGCGACAACACCCGCAATCTTCCCCTGCAACATGTTGGATACGCCCGGCGAAGTGATATTCTTCATTTTGTCAATATCCACGGTAGCGATAGCCCCCGTGATAGAGCTTTTACGCTGAGTACCGTAGCCCACCACGATAATCTCGTCCAGTTCCGACGAATCGGATTCCAGTACAATATTCAGGACAGACTGGTTACCAACCGTTCTTTCCTCTGTTTTCTGGCCGATATAGCTGAATATAAGTACCGCATTGCGGTCTTTCACTTTGATGGAATAGTTCCCGTCGAAGTCTGCCACCACGCCGTTCGTCGTACCCTTTTCGAATACGGTAGCGCCGATAAGCGGTTCTCCGAGATCATCCGTTACCCGTCCGCTGACGGTCACCTGTTCCTGATAGACATCCTTTACTCCCGGCTCCATGACCATATTTTGGTCATAGTCCGGGTCAGCGGCAGCCGTTTTGGTTCCGGCAAGCAGCAGAAAAGCGCTCAGACCCATTATTCGCAGGTATTTCCTAAGCGGGTAAAAAAGAAGTTTTTGTCTTAATAAATGTTCCATAATAACGTTTTGTTGGTTGAATTAATAAAGATTTTTAATTTGCAATTCACTTGATTATAATTTATTTGCAATGGCTACATACTTTTCCGCACTCACAGGCAATTGTTTTTACGGATTTGATTGCCTATGACTTCAATACTTTCGTCCGGGGACAAAAGTGAGCAAAGCGTTTTTCCGGGAAGCTTTCCCGCAAAGGCAACGGCAACGGTAAATTCTGCGAAAGAGATACATTTGCCCTGTGCCACCATTTAGATAAAGAAATTATATGTACTGATAATAGCATCTTTTGAATATATCTAAATGCAAATTTAAACAAGTTTTTCGCAAATACCATCAGTTTCCGAAAAAAGTTTTCAAAAATTTTCCGATAGGAGGAATTTTTACTCACTGCGCGATTCACTCGCGTTGTTCGTGTTATTCGTGTTATTCGATGGTTAACGGCATGTTGGCAGGTAATCACATAAATCATTTAAGTCAAAAGAATCACCGTTCGGACAATCGTACCGACGGGATTTCTCCACTTCCCATTATCACATTGTTACATTAACTTCACCGCCCGCAATATTTCCCGTTTACCGGGAGGACCCGGGAGACGCTCCACACGGAAACCCGCGGATTGAAACATCCTCCTCACGGCGCCCTTGGCACAATAAGTCGTCAGCGTCGCACCCGGACTACTCAAGGCGTACAGGCGGCAGAAAATCTCCTCTGTCCACAGACGCGGCTGCTTTCCGGGAGCGAAAGCATCATAATAGATTACGTCGAAAAGCGTTTCCGGTCGAAAATCCTCCAGCCTGCCGGCATCCGCCGCCAGCTTTTTCATACGGAAAAAGGGCGTTATCTCCACCCACTCGCCCCACGCCGAGGTGTGAAGCTGCAGGAAAGACCCTTCCCGCGATGGATCCAGCAATTTACAGTAGTTGAGTTTTTCCGCCTCGGCAAGCGATACCGGATAACGCTCCAGGGTGGTATAAGTCACCGTTTTCTCCGATCTCTCCGCGTCGAGCAGCGTCAGGAAAGCGTTCAGTCCCGTGCCGAAACCGATTTCCAGCAGGTTGACCTCCGGCTTGACGCAATGGTGCAGTCCCGCCTCAAGATAGATGTGTCGCGACTCCCGGATGGCGCCGTGAGAGGAATGGTAACGCTCGTTCAGTTCCGGGACGCAGAGCGTGTGTGATCCGTCTTCCGTTATCTCTATAATACGTTGCATCATTTACCTGTCCGGCCGACTGTTCTTCGATTTCCGACCCTCCCCCGGCCGGGATTGATCGGGAGGGTGAGGAACAAAAATAGAAAAAAATCTTGTATTTTTGTGTACTGGTCTTATTGACCCGTTTGTTACATTAAAATTATCGTATGCAAAAATATCTGTATCTCATCCTGCTGTCCGTGCTGATTCCGGCGTGCAGTCCCGGCGCGGGGAAGAGCGCCGCCGGAGGAAAAAGAGTGCTGACGGTGACGATTGAACCGCAGCGTTACCTGCTTGACCGGATTGTGGGAGACTTGTTTACCGTCAATACGCTGGTGCCTCCCGCCACAAGTCCCGAAACCTATGAGCCGGCTCCCTCGGTGATGGTCGAACTGGGGAAGAGCGAAATCTATTTCATGGTAGGCGATCTGGGTTTTGAAAATGCCTGGAGCAAACGCCTCGCGGAAAACAATCCGGACGTGACCCTCGTAAACTGTTCCGAGGGCATTGCGCTGATGGAGGAACACGATCACGATCACGGCCATGCACACTGCGGAGCAGATCCGCACGTGTGGTCATCTCCGCAGGCGGTGAAATTATTTGTCCGGAATATGCTGAACGCGCTGGTGAAGGCGGATCCCGGTAACGCGGAGGTGTTCCGGGCTAACTTTGACGCGTTTTCGGCGAAGATAGAGCGGACGGACAGCCTGATCCGCGATCTGCTGAGGGATGCGCCCTCGAGATCGTTCATTATCTACCACCCTGCGCTGGCGTATTTTGCACGCGATTACGGCTTGCACCAGCTCAGCATCGAGTTCGAAGGGAAAAGCCCTTCCCCCTCGCAGATCAGGGAACTGGTGGATGCCGCCCGGAAGGAGAAAATCAATACGGTTTTCATTCAGCGGGGCTTTGATACGAAGAATGCGGCGGTAGTTGCGCAGGAGGTCGGAGCGGAGGTGTTTGAGATCGACCCGCTCCGCTACGAGTGGGACGAGGAACTGCTGAAGATCGCTGCCGTTTTAGCCCGCAAAACGGATGAATAAGCTGATCGAAATAACCGGTCTGACCGTCGGCTACGAAAACAGGCCGGATGTCTTGAAGGAGGTCAACCTCACCATATATGAGGGCGATTTTCTCGGCATTATCGGGCCTAACGGGGGCGGCAAGACCACCCTTCTGCGCACGATACTGGGACTGATAAAACCCCGTTCGGGATCCGTCTCTTTTTATAACGGGAGCGAAAAGACCGCATTTCTCAACATCGGCTATCTGCCCCAGATCAACCGGATAGACAGAAAATTCCCGATCTCCGTCTCGGAGGTGATTCGCTCGGGACTGACGCCGGGAAAAAACATTTTCAGAAGATACTCCCGCGAAGACAGGCAACGGGTGGTCGGGACGGCCGCCCGGCTCGGTATTGAAGAGCTGCTGCCGCGCGCCATAGGAGAACTTTCGGGAGGACAGTTGCAGCGTGTGCTGCTTGGGAGGGCTGTGGTCGACAGTCCGAAACTGATCATCCTGGACGAGCCGAGTACCTATGTGGACAAGCTGTTCGAGACCAATTTCCATAAATTACTGGGCGACCTCAATAAAGAGATCGCCGTTGTACTGGTTTCGCATGATGTGGGGACGATTATTTCTCTCGTAAAGAACATCGCCTGCGTGAATCAGGGATTACATTATCATCCGGGCACCGGTATATCCCGCGAGTGGCTTCAGGGCGCTTACGAATCGTGCCCCATCGAGATACTCGGCCACGGCTCTCTGCCGCACCGCGTACTGATGGGGCACGGTCGCCCGGAAGAGGGATCCTGTAAGGACGATTAGTGAAGCTCGCCTTATCGTATAAGGTATTCCGCAATCTGGACGGCGTTCAGCGCGGCTCCCTTACGGATCTGATCCGACACGCTCCAGAAACTCAATCCGTTTTCATTGGCAAGATCCTTGCGGATGCGTCCCACGTAGACGGGGTCTTTTCCGGAGAGATCCAGCGGCATGGGATATTCCCCGGCCGACGGGTTGTCGATCAGCTCGACTCCTTCGGCCTTGCCGAAAGTTTCCTTAGCCTCTTCGACGGAAACGGGGCGTTCGGTTTCGATCCAGATGGCTTCCGAATGTGCGCGCATTACCGGAACCCGCACGCAGGTGGCACTCACCTCTATATCGGAGTGCATGATTTTGCGTGTTTCGTTATACATCTTCAACTCTTCCTTTGTGTACCCGTTGCCGGTGAAGACGTCCACCTGGGGGATCAGGTTATAGGCGAGCTGGTAAGCGAATTTGGAGACGGTCGGCTTCTCGCCGTTTGTCAATTGCCGGTACTGCTCTTCCAGTTCGCGCATGGCGGCGGCACCGGCGCCCGACGCTGCCTGGTATGTGGCCACATGCGCCCTTTTGATGTGGGAGATACGCTCAATAGCCTGCAACGCAACTACCAGCTGGGCAGTAGTGCAGTTGGGATTGGCGATGATGCCGCGGGGACGGTTCAGCGCATCTTCCGCATTCACTTCCGGGACGACGAGGGGCACATCGTCCTGCATCCGGAAGGCGCTGGAGTTGTCAATCATAATAGCCCCGTATCTGGTGACGGTTTCGGCAAATTCCAGCGAAACGCTTCCGCCGGCGGAGACGAATGCAATGTCCACTCCCCTGAAGTCGTCGTTATGCTGCAACTCTTTCACTCCGATGGATTTACCCCGGAAGTTATACGATGTTCCGGCGCTTCTCGACGATCCGAACAAAATCAGTTCGTCCAGCGGGAAATTTCTTTCATCCAGTACGCGGAGCAATTCCTGCCCCACAGCTCCGCTGGTTCCTGCAATAGCAATCTTCATATAATCATAAATTTTTTCCTGATAAGGCGCAGGGAACTGTCGGCCAGCGCTTTCAGCGTCGCAAACCCCGACGCGCGCTTCCTTTCCCGGCGCGGCCGCAAAGATACGAAAATTTGACCGTTATCGTCTCCCCCTTCCTTTTCCCTGTGCAGAGCCCTCAGGAAAGCGATGAAGAACAGGATGCAGCTCACCGCCGGAATCAGCAGCAAACCCGCTGCAAGTAACAGAATAAGTGTTATCATAAAAATCTATCTTTTCCATCGTTTATGGCTCCACAGCCAGCCGTGAGGCTTTTCCCTGATATTTTTCTCCAGCAGTTGTATGAATACAGGGATAATATCGATTTTGTCCGTCCGGCCGTTTTCGCAAATGGGAATACACTCAATCAGGTAATGCCCCCTTTCCCGATGAGTGATGTGGAAAAATACGACGGCGGAATCCGTTTTTTTTGCCAGCTTTTCGATCCCCTTATACATTCCCGATTCCTGGTTCAGGAAAGTGTACTTATTTTCTTTCGTAACCCTTCCGGGGCACTGGTCGGCCAGGAAAAGATAGGCGGCAGCCGGGCTGTCCCGGTTCAGTATATGTCTCGTGACGGCGTCCGAGGGGATGGGCTTCATGCCGAAGCGGGAACGTATCCGGATCATTAGTCTGTTGAAGATCCTGTTCCGCAAGGGCTTGTAAACGGCATAGATGTCCGATTTCAATGCCAGCGGTGCAGTGCTCAGCATCTCCCAGTTGCCGCAGTGTCCGAGGGCTATTATTACGTTTTTGCCCCTGCCGGTATATTCGTCGATGATCTGTGCGTTTTTGAACCGGACACGCTGTTCCATTTGCCGGGCAGAGGCAGAGATCATTTTCGCTATTTCGGCGAAGTAGCCGGTGAAGACGCGGTAAAAAGTTTTATTGATACGGTTGATTTCACTGTATCTTTTCTCCGGAAAAGCGCGGGAAAGGTTCTGGACAACCACGGCCCTGCGGTATCCGGCTATGTGGTAAACAAAGAAAAAAGCAAGGTCGGAAAAGAGATACAGTATGGACAAAGGAAGAATACTGAAGATAAATATCCCCCCGTAAACCGTGTAATAACCGACAGCCTGAAGAAGTTGTTTCATATATTAATTTTTTTGTAGTTCCCATAGATTGTCGAGATCAGGGGGGGGAGGAAACGGATATAAACTTGTTCCATACCGCCGGTATAACATGAATATTGCCGTACATCTCTTGTCTTGTATCTTTTTCGGTTTTCCCCCGACAGGATTCAGCGAATATCAGGTATATAAACAGGACAGCACGAAAGCCGTCTCATTTTTTCCAAACTTTTGCAAAGATAATGATTCTATAAAATAGAGTAAACTTGTACCGGAGAAATTAAAGATTTTTTTTCGGGGAGCTTTTAATTTTACATGGGGAAGGGAAGGCTCTGATGAAGGGGGCTTCATCGGTCCGGTGAAGGGGGCTTCATTAGTTCGATGAAGGGGGCTTCATCAGTCCGGTGAAGGAGGCTTCATCAGTCCGGTGAAGGAGTGTATGATATGGACGGCAGAAAAAATTTATTCGAAAGCTATTTCCAGATGGATCGCAATGTAGAGAGTTCGAGATTTTTGATCCTGATATTGTTTCCCCGAAAATTAAATCCCTGTTTCCGATCCGGTGTTTTTTTCCCGAAGGAGCAGGAATAAGCCCCGTTATCAATGAATATTTCCACAGAGGTTTTGTCGATAAAAATATCGGCCGAGAGTTCCATGGAAGTCATCTCGTCGGGAGAATAGAAAATGCCGTTGACCGTGTTGAAATTCATGTCGTAATTCAGCAGGGACTGTCCGTCGAGATCGAGTCCCGCGTCCGTCGCGTGAGAAAGGCTTAACGTGAATCTGATACGCAGCAGGGATTCATCCTTAAATTCGTTGATAACTCTGTTTGCCTCTTCTGCGCCCAAATCCTCCCATTTCCGGCTTTTGTCGGTCAGCAGGTTTGTTTCTTCAACCGGATAACCGAACATCCTGACGCCTTTTCCGGTCGTGCGCAGAGTTAATTCGGCCGGCATCAGCATCAGCATGTTAAAAGGCATGTCTCCCGAAGGAATACGTCCCCAACTTATCTGGATACGCCTGCCGTCGGACTTCGGGATATTGTTGAATGTCTGTCCCGCATAGCCTGACCCGGAAGTATAGTAGTGTTTGCCGGATTCGGGAACGAACTCCTCGCCGTTGAAACTTCCGATCATATAAGTACCGGATGCTCCGTACATCACCCATTTTTTATCGGATGCATCATTATCTACCGGAAGTTCGAACAGTTCCGGACATTCCCAGAATCCGGTAACGTGACTTTTGTATGTCCATTCCTTCAGGTCGGTGGAATTATAAATGGAATGTCCGTCCCTTTCGTTCAGTACCATGACCCATTTCTTATCCGGTTCATACCAAAACACTTTGGGATCGCGGGTATCTTTGCTGTTCCACTTTTCTTTCGAGTCGATCACGGGATTGTGGGCATATTTGCTCCATGTGCGCCCCCTGTCCGTGCTGTAGGCCACGCACTGTACCTGCCTGTCGGGACTGTCGGCGGTGTACAGGGCTACCATAGCGGGACTGTTCCCTTTATTGAATCCCGCGCTGTTGGGATAGTCGATCACGACCGAGCCGGAAAACACTGTGCCGTGTTCGTCCGGATAAAGCGCAACGGGAAGTTCTTCCCAATGGATCAGGTCTTTGCTCACGGCATGACCCCAGTGCATATTTCCCCATTCCCGTTCATAAGGGTTATGCTGGTAGAAAAGATGGTACTCCCCTTCGAAATAGACAAGACCATTGGGATCGTTATTCCATCCTCTCCGACTTGAGAAGTGGAATTGCGGCCTGTTCTCCTCACTGTACAGACTGTCCTGCCCGGCAATTTCGTCGGACTGATAGATTTGGGACAGCCCGTTGCCCGGCGACGGAAAAGAGATGTCGAGCGTTTTGCCTCTGAATGTCGAAATGTCGCAAAAGACCCAGTAATCGGGATTCTCCGGCGCCAGACGGATTTCGAAAGACCGTTCTTTCCTGCCCTCTACCGCAATCTCTATTACTTCGCGCTGAACCGCATGGGAAACCGGGATATTCAGGTACTTTTTGGTTGCTTTGATCGTGACCGTTTCGGCCACGGAGTGTGCGAGGGATAGCAACAGGGAAATGAGAATGAATAAAGATCGACGCATCATAATTTATTTTTCTATGTTTTTTGAATCAAAGTATGTCATTTAACGGATGCCGATGAGCTTATGAGTTTGCAGGCTCAACGCCCACAAAGGGTTTTTCTTGATGAGAGAGACACAATAATCGATATTCTCCCGAACGGTGCTGTCTTTGTCGAAAATGGGACTCAGAAAATAACGTTTTGCCTTGGGCTGGATGGCAATATCCGGCAGCGGATCTCCCTTCCGGACAGGAAAGCGCAATTCGTCCACTTCCGGGATCAACTCCCTGACTTTCTCAAATTGCTGTTTCGGACTGCATGAGATGTAGTCGATACCCGCAGGAATTCTTCTTGTTCCGTTGGTTTCGATGGCTTGCAGGTACCCCCTTTCCTTGAAGAGGGCAACAATCGCCTCGTTGAGCTGCAGGGCCGGTTCGCCGCCGGTCCAGATGATCCATTTGCAAGCGTACCGTTCGATTTCCTGCAGAATTTCGTCCACAGTCATTTTCATACCCTGCCCGAAATCGGTATCGCAGAAGCTGCACGCCAGGTTACATCCGGTCAGCCGGATAAAAATGGAAGCCTGTCCCGTGCGTCCGCCTTCGCCCTGAAGCGAATAAAATATTTCATTTACATTCAGGTTCATAGATGGCCGATGTTTTGGGCGTTTCGCTCACCTCCACGGCGTAAAGTTCCGGAAGCCGGGGTTTGAACTCATCGTATAGCATCTTTGCCAAGTTTTCGGCCGATGAATTGAGCGGAGAGAGAATCGCATTGAGATTCCGGTGATCCAACCGGGTATCGATATACTCCTTCACAATCTCCAGTTCGGTATAATCGCGAACGAATCCCTGTCTGTTCAACTCTTTTGACCGGAGATGAATGGTCACCACGAAATTATGTCCATGCAGGCGGCTGCATGGATGATCGTCGGGCAATCCGAAGAGGGAATGTGACGCCGAAAAAGAAAATTCTTTGCTTATCTTATACATAACCTTATTCTAATTTCAGACAAGTGCTGAGCGGATAATGATCCGAAT
>JAIRSV010000071.1 GCA_031255275.1 Proteiniphilum sp. | reverse complement strand
CGGTCGAGCCGGTGCGTCACACCGCAAAAAACGTTGCCGGGCTTATTGTACTTCTCTTTCAGATACTCCTTCACCATTTCGGACAACGGTTTGTCGCCCGTCTTGTCACCCTGCACAATCTCGCCCGGCGCCTTGTTGACGATGATGATGTGGTTATCTTCGTAAAGAACCGTCATCTCTGTTCGGTTCAGGTGTTCATGCCGCCGCAGACGTTGATTACCTGTCCGCTTACGTAGGATGAGAGGTCTGAAGCGAGGAACAGGGCTGCGTTGGCGACGTCTTCGGGTGTGCCTCCACGACGCAGCGGTATCTGTTTTGCCCACTCGTTGCGGATCTCTTCCGAGAGTTGTCCGGTCATCTCGGTGATAATGAAGCCGGGGGCTATGGCGTTGACGCGGATGCCGCGTGAACCCAGTTCCTTTGCCATAGATTTCGCCAGGCCGATCATCCCGGCTTTGGAGGCGGAGTAGTTGGCCTGACCGGCATTGCCGGATACTCCTACCACGGAGCTCATGTTTACGATGCTTCCCGATTTCCGGCGCATCATCACGGGCGTCACGGCGTGGATGAAGTTGAATGCCGATTTCAGGTTTACACTGATTACTGCGTCCCACTGCTGTTCGCTCATCCGCATCATCAGGCCATCTTTGGTGATGCCTGCGTTGTTGATCAGGATGTCGATGCGGCCGAAATCCTGCATAATCTGTTCTATGACTTTGTGGGTTTCCTCAAAGTCGGCCGCGTTGGAGGCATAGCCTTTGCTCTTCACGCCCAGGGAGGCGATTTCGCGTTCGGTAGCGGCGCCGGCGCCTTCTACGGTGAGGTCGGTAAACGCTATATTCGCGCCTTCTGATGCAAACTTCAATGCGATTGCTTTTCCGATACCGCGTGCGGCGCCGGTAATTATCGCTGTTTTTCCTTCCAGTAACTTCATAATTTAATTAGTGATTGATTATTTATCTGTTTAACTATTATTTCTTCGACTCTTCATTGCTTGCCGGCTCATTAGCCTGTTAGCATTGTCACATCAGCACATTGTCACATTTTCTTTCGGATTCATTCCGGCCATGTAGCCCGTTGAAAAGAATACCGGAAATGACATCCCTGTCCGTCTTCCTGCTATAGTCGAGCCTCAGCGTGCCGAGGATGGCCGGTACCTCCAGTCCTTTGAAGGCATAATGCAATATTTCCGCCGTCTGCTTCACGTTTTGCAGTCCGAAGATCCCCTTGTCGCAGCCCTCCCGGATGATCCCTTCGAGGAAGCGGATCTCCTTCCGGTCGAACTCCTTGCGGACGTTCTCCACCCGGCGGATGTCTCTGAAGAAGTTGGCCCGCAGCGTCCCGTTGCGCGAGACGACTTCTTTGACGGCGCTTAGGCGGGTGAAGGCCAGCAGGACGAGCTTTTCGTCAGCCGGAATATCTCGTTTGACCACCTCCTCGAGCCGGCTGTAAAGCACGCTGAGTTCTGACTCGAGTACCGCCTTATATATGTCGTATTTGCTGCTGAAGTAGGTATAGAGAGTGCGACGGCCGCGTTGCGACGCTTCGGCAATATCGTTCATCGTCGTATTCTCGACCCCCTTTCGGGCGAAGAGCTGCTGGGCTACGTCGATCAAATTTTTCCTTGTCTTGGAGATGGCTGAAGTCATACTGTCCTGCACATTTCATTTATGTGTGAGCAAAAGTAACACAAGATTCCAAATCCTGAAAGTAAATGCGGATAAAATTCACAAAACAAGCGTGAGTGCGTTAAACCGTGTACGGGGATTTGCACCGTGCTCACCGTTTGCGTCCCGCCTCCTTCAGCAGGCGCGCCGCCTCGCACACTTCCCGATACCACTCTTCGCCGAATTTCCTTATGAGCGGTTCCTTCAGGAAGCGGTAGAGGGGTACCCCCTCTTTCCGTCCGAGCCTCACGGCCGGCCGGCAGACTGACCAGCGGTGATAGTTGACGGCTGTGAAATCGCTGTATTCCGTCAGCCGGACGGGATAGAGGTGACAGGAGAGGGGTTTCCCGACGGAGATTCGCCCCTCGCGGTGTGCGCTGTCGATGACGCATTTGCACACTCCGCCGGCGTCGAATCGGGTGAATACGCACTCTCTTCCGTTCACGAGCGAGGTAACCGTTTCGCCGTCATAATCGGTACAGGCTACGCCCCGTTCGCTTATCACCCCGCGTGCTGCCGGCGAAAGATCATCCCATATTTCGGGCAGGATTCTCTCCATATCCCTTATTTCCCCTTCGGTGACGGGCGCCCCCGATTCACCCTCCACGCAACATTCTCCCCTGCATTTGCAGAGATCGCAGACGAACTGTTCCTCGAATATTTCGTCCGACAAAAGCGTATCCCCTATCCGTATCATTTATTGAATTTATTACTGTTTGATCTGTTTCCATCCTGTGGAGTTCCTCCCCCGCATCCACACGTCCTCATCCATTCTATTCCGCGCCCCCGGTGTCGGACGAACGTCTGCGCCTGCCGCAGATTATGAACGCCTCCGGCCGCAGGCTATCCGCCTCCGGCCTGCGACGCGTCGGGATTCCTCCGCCGGTATATCCGGAACAGGAAGAAGGTGCTCAGGGCGCTGACGGCCGCGGCAAGGGCAAACCGGCCGCTGACGGGCATATCCTCCATCCGCCGCATCCACTCGCCGCCGCCCGGCAGGTAATGTAGCACTATGATGAGGGCGTTGTTGATGAAGTGAAACAGGACGGCTATCCAGAGATTTCGCGTATAAAGGAACAGGCACCCCAGCAGGCCGCCCAGCAGAAGCCTCGGCAGAAACCCGTAGAACTGGAAGTGTACGGCGCTGAAGACGAGCGCCGAGACCCAGACGGCAACATGTCCGCGAGCATACCTCTCATGTATGAACTGCTGCAAGGCGCCGCGGAAAAACATCTCTTCCGACAGCGCGGCAACCCCGCCCACGATAAGCAGGTTGAGGATAAGGCGACCGGCGCTCCTGCCCGAAAGCAGCAAAGAGGAAGTCTCGAGAGCAGCGTCTTCCATAGACCGCATCATCTGCTCCACTTCGTGCATCGAGGCGGGAAGCTTCATCCCCCGGTTCCACTGCGAGAGGAACGAGACCAGCATATAGGAGGAGATAAAAATCAGCACAGCCAGTATCACTCCCTCACCCCCCGGGGCATTGCCCGTCATCCTCAGGCAGCGCGCCGGCGCCGGATGCGTCAGCGCAGCAACGAGATATGCCGGCAGCGCAGCAGTCAGCGCCGACTGCACCACCATCCCCGCATAAACGGCAGACACCCCGTCCCCCATCCCCGGTATCGCAGGGATAACAGCCATCACGCCGGCGGTAGCCGTCACGCCGGCCAGCAGGAACAAAAAAAGCCAGGCGATCCTGTCGCCCGGTGCAAAAAGTGAAAAAACAGGTTTCATAACCGTCATCATTATTAAAGTGCAAAGGTAATACAATAATCCGGTAAGGGGAATCGCAGCGCGTCCGTCAAAATATTTTTTTGCAGTTTACAAAGAATAGCATTAATTTTGCGATCCTATTTTTCGGCGCGTTTCAATTGGCTGAAATATACTGACTTTCAAAAAAACAATCATTTTCATATACATAATGAAGTCAACATTAAACAAAACGAACGATGTGAACGGAACCATCGTCATAGAAGTGGAAAAAGCAGATTATCAGGAGAAGGTAGATAAATCACTGAATCAATACTCCCAAAAGGCAAACATACCCGGCTTCCGCCAGGGCAAAGTGCCTCGGAACCTGATTAGGAAATTATACGGAAAAGCCGTCATGGTCAGCGAAATCAACAAGATGCTCGTAGACGAGATGGAAAACTTCATCCGCGATAATAAGCTTAAAGTCTTCGGCGAACCCCTTCCGGCCGACAATCCGGACGAAGAACTCGACTTGGACAACGACAAAAAACTCTCGTTCACGTTCGACGTAGCGCTCGTCCCCGAATTTGACCTGGCGCTCGACAAAAGTGTTGTATTGACCTGTTACACCATCCTGCCTGAACCGGAACTCGTCGACCGCCAGATGGACATCTACCGGCAAAATTTCGGAACCTACACCGCCGTGGAAGACGAAATCAGAGATACAGACCTGATCAAGGGCACACTCGTGGAAATGGAAGGAGACAGCGAAAAGGACAACGGACAAGTAATCGAAAATGCCGTCCTGATGCCCTCTCACATAAAAGATGAAGAGACCGGGAAACACTTCGTCGGCGTCAAGTCAGGCGACAGCGTAATATTCAACCCCCAGAAAGCCTGCGGCGGACACGAAGCAGAACTGGCCTCCCTCCTGCAAACCACCAGGGAAGACGCAGCAAAGACAGACTCCGACTTCCGGTTCGACATCGCAGAAGTAACCCGCTACGAAAAAGCAACGATGAACTCCTACCTGTTCGACCGGGTACTGGGCGAAGGTATGGCCACCACAGAAGAAGAATTTACGGCAAAAGTAGTCGCAGAACTCTCCCGGCAATTCAAACCGGACGCCGATTATTTCTTCCTCCTCCAGGCACGCGATCACATCGTGAAGATGCTCGACGGAGTAACCTTTCCCGACGAACTGCTGAAGCGAAGCCTCCTCAAAGGAGACGACAAATATACACCCGAAGAGATCGAAACCAACTTCCCGAAAATCATGGAAGAACTGAAGTTCCGCGTAGCCCGTCAAAAAATCTTCGAAGAACACGGAATCACAGTCGAATCCGCCGACGTCGAAGCACTTGCCGCAGAAATGGCAAAAATACAGCTCACCCGCTTCGGAATAGTCAACCCGCCTGACAATACAGTGCAAACCTACGCCAAAGGCATGTTCGAAAACGAAAAGACCGTCAGAGAACTCTACGAAAGAACAGTCGAAAACAAGTTCACCGACTGGCTGAAAGAAACCGTAACCGTAATCCGGCAGGAAATCCCGTCAAAAGACTTCAACAAACTGGCACACAGCTACACGCAGCAGTTCGGCGAATACGCGGCAGAAACCACCCCGGAACCGGAAGAAAAAGCGGAAACAAAATGAACATACGTCCAATATTCACCAGTAATTTCATTTTGCTGCTCAACTACAGGTAATTTGTTATAAATTTGCCGTGTAATTCCGACAGACCGGGAAACATCCCCCGGATACAAAATCGGCACTTTACACCAAACCAGCGGCAGTCCTGTCGACAGCCGGACTCAAACAAAATCAAAAAAAAACTATATGAATAACGATTTCAGAAAATATGCAGTAAAACACCTGGGCATGAACGGCTCTGGACTGGACAGCTATATGAACATCACCAGCCAGGGAGGATACATCTCGCCCACCATCATCGAAGAACGTCAGCTGAACATAGCACAAATGGACGTCTTCTCCCGCCTGATGATGGACCGCATCATCTTCCTCGGTACAGCCATCGACGACTACACAGCCAATGTAATTCAGGCACAGCTGCTTTACCTCGACTCGTCCGACCCGGGAAAAGACATCTCCATCTACATCAACTCCCCTGGCGGTTCAGTCTACGCCGGACTGGGCATCTACGACACCATGCAGTTCGTATCAAGCGACATATCCACCATCTGCACCGGCGTCGCCGCCTCCATGGCAGCCATCCTGCTGGTAGCCGGCACCGCGAAAAAGCGATACGCCCTCAACCACTCCCGCGTCATGATCCACCAACCCCTGGGAGGCGTACAGGGACAAGCCTCAGACATAGAAATCACCGCCCGCGAAATAGCAAAGATCAAACAGGAACTCTACACCATCATATCCGTCCACTCGGGCAAACCCGTGGAAGACGTAGCCCGGAACTCCGACCGTGATTTCTGGATGACGGCAGCCGAAGCCAGAGAATACGGCATGGTGGACGACGTCCTGACAAAAAAGAAATAAACAGGCATAATGGCAAAAAAGGCGAATAGCAGCAACCACTGCAGTTTCTGCGGCAGAAGCGAACAGGAAGTAAACCTGCTCATTTCGGGAATGACTGGTTTCATCTGCGACATGTGCGCCGAACAGGCACACGAAATCGTGAACGACTCATTTCAGAGCAACACGAAATCAGATATGGACCTCACCCTCCCCACCCTCCCCAAACCGGCACAAATTAAAGACTTCCTGGATCTGTACGTCATCAAGCAGGAAAACGCAAAACGCTTCCTCTCCGTATCAGTCTACAACCACTACAAACGCATCCTGCAAAAAAGCGGAAAAGACGACGTGGAAATAGAGAAATCAAACATCATCATGGTCGGCGAAACAGGTACGGGAAAAACATTACTGGCCAGAACCATCGCAAAAATGCTTCAGGTACCCTTCACCATCGTCGACGCCACCGTACTCACCGAAGCCGGATACGTGGGAGAAGACATCGAAAGCATACTCACCCGCCTGCTCCAGGTGGCTGACTACAACGTAAACGCCGCAGAAAGAGGAATCGTCTTTATCGACGAAATAGACAAAATCGCCCGCAAAAGCGACAACCCCTCCATAACCCGCGACGTGAGCGGCGAAGGAGTACAGCAGGGACTGCTGAAACTGCTGGAAGGATCCGTAGTAAACGTCCCGCCCCAGGGCGGCCGCAAACACCCGGAACAGCGAATGATCGCCGTAAACACCAAAAACATACTGTTCATCTGCGGCGGCGCATTCGACGGAATAGAGAAAAAAATAGCCCAGCGCCTCAATACCCGCGTAGTAGGCTACGCCGCCGGCAATCAAAGTTCGGCAATCGACCGGAACAACCTGATGAAATACATCACTCCGCTCGATCTGAAATCATTCGGCCTGATCCCCGAAATCATCGGACGCCTCCCCGTCCTGACCTACCTCGAACCACTCGACCGCGAAGCCCTGCTGCGCATACTGGCAGAACCCAAAAACTCCATAATCAGACAATACCAGAAGCTATTCGAGATGGACGGAGTGACGCTTTCCTTCGAGCACAACGCCTGCGAATACATCGTCGACAAGGCTATCGAATTCAAATTGGGAGCGCGCGGACTGCGCTCCATCGTAGAAGCCATCATGATCGAAGCGATGTTCACCCTTCCCTCCGAAGAGAAGAATGAAGAGAAAAGAAAAATGCACGTCACCCGCGAATATGCTGCCGGACAACTGGAAAAATCAGACCTGCACCACCTGAAGGTAGCCTGAAACATCCCCCACTTTCGCGACAACATCAGACAGGGAAAGACCCCGGCACCGGCCGGCACAAACCGGTTCGCACAAATCAAAAAAAACGCATGTACAGCCTGCGTTTTTTTGATACAGCCCCTCCCCCGTTCGCTTATCACCAAACTTGCACCACCTATCGACAACATAACAGCAGATATTCACGGCCGTATTACAAATCTGTTTGGAAATATAAAATACTTTCCTAATTTTGTGATTGCCTTTCGGAAAAGACAGGCTGATTACAGAGTGACTTGCTCAATGGAAAAACAAGATTTACTATACAAAGGATTAAAGAAGTATTTCGGATTCGATACTTTCAAAGGCAATCAGAAAGCCATCATCGAAAGTATACTGTCCGGAAGCGATACCTTTGTACTGATGCCCACCGGCGGAGGTAAATCACTCTGTTACCAGCTCCCCGCACTGCTGATGAAGGGGACGGCAATCGTCATCTCACCGCTTATCGCGCTGATGAAAAACCAGGTGGACGCCATGCGCAACTACAGCGAAGAGGACGGCATAGCCCACTTCCTGAATTCCTCCCTCAACAGGCAGGAGACCGAAGAGGTGAAAAACGACGTCCTCTCGGGAAGAACAAAGATGCTCTACGTCGCGCCCGAATCGCTCACCAAGGTCGAGAATGTGGAATTTCTCAGAAATATCCCCATCTCCTTCTACGCCGTGGACGAAGCGCACTGCATCTCCGAATGGGGACACGACTTCAGACCCGAATACCGGCGCATCAGACCTATCATCAGCGAGATATGCGCACGCCCCATCATCACGCTGACGGCCACGGCCACACCCAAGGTACAGCACGACATCCAGAAGAACCTCGGCATGACCGACGCAACGGTATTCAAGTCATCCTTCAACCGTCCCAACCTCTATTACGAAATCCGTAACAAAAACGAACAGATAGACCGGGAGATTATCAAATTCATTCTCTCCCAGGGAAAGAAATCAGGCATCATATACTGCCTGAGCAGAAAGAAAGTGGATGCTTTTACGGAAATACTGAAAGCGAACGATATAAGGGCGCTGCCCTATCATGCCGGGATGGAGGCTTCGATACGCAGCAGGAATCAGGACGCCTTTCTCATGGAGAAGGTGGAGGTGATCGTCGCGACCATTGCCTTCGGCATGGGAATCGACAAGCCCGACGTGCGCTATGTGATTCATTATGACATACCCAAAAGCCTCGAAGGTTATTACCAGGAGACCGGCCGGGCCGGTCGTGACGGCGGAGAGGGTAAATGTATCGCATTTTATTCGGTGAAAGACCTGCAGAAACTCGAACGTCTCATGCAGGGTAAACCGGTCTCGGAACAGGAGATCGGAAAACAGTTGCTGCTGGAAACGGCAACTTACGTAGAAACATCCGTTTGCCGGAGAAAAGTGCTGCTGCACTATTTTGGCGAAGATTATAACGAACCTAATTGTGAACATTGTGACAACTGTTTAAATCCCAAAAAAAAAGTGGAAGCAAAAGAGTTACTTATTACTGTATTGGAAGCGATTATCGCCCTCAAAGAGAAACAAAAAGCCAGTTATCTTACGACATTCCTCATCGGAAAAGAGTCGTCAGATATAGAGACTTACGGGCACAACGAACTGGAAGAATTCGGGTCGGGTTCCGATGAAGACGAAAGCACCTGGGAGGCGGTTATCTGTCAGGCTCTGCTTGATAACTATCTGAAGAAGGATATCGAAAACTACGGTATCCTCAAAATCACTAAAAAGGGAAGAGATTTCCTGAAGAATCCCGTATCATTCAAAATCACAAAGGTGGACGAGGACGAGGATGGCTCCGATTCCGAAAACGATGTACCGGTCGTGATTTCCGGCGGAGGAAGCGGCGGTGCTGCTGATCCCGTACTTTTCTCTATGATGAAGGATCTGAGGAAGAAGCTGTCGAAAAAATTAAACGTCCCGCCCTATGTCATATTCCAGCCCTCTTCGCTCGAAGCGATGGCTACTTCTTACCCCGTCACGCTGGAAGAACTGCAAAACATCCCCGGCGTGGGCGCGGGTAAGGCCAGACGGTACGGAAAAGAGTTCGTGGAACTCATACGGCGACACGTGGAGGAGAATGATATTACCCGTCCCGAGGACCTCCGCGTGAAGACGGTGGCCAACAAGTCGAAACTCAAAGTCTCCATCGTACAGGCTATCGACAGGAAGGTGGCGCTCGACGATCTGGCGGAGTCGAAAGGTATTGATTTCAACGAAATGCTGTCGGAGGTCGAAACGATCGTATATTCGGGCACAAAGATCAATATCGACTATTTCCTCAGCGAGGTGATGGATCAGGATGTGCTCCAGGATGTGTATGCCTACTTCAAGAAGGCGGAGACGGATGATCTGGCTAGGGCGCAGGATGAATTGCCCGATTATACGGAGACCGAAATCCGCCTGGTTCGTATCAAGTTTTTCTCCGATATGGCCAACTGATGTGATAAATAAACGTTAAACAAGTCGAACTGCGCTCAATATGCCGATTGTGTGTGACTGCCTGAACGGATAGCTTCGGACGATCGGGATATTTATAAACTATTTTACACCTATGCCGTTATTTTAAGAAACGGCACACAGAAAACATGCAATATTTACAACATATAAACAGCCCCGACGATCTAAAGAAACTCAGCGTCGGAGAGCTGGTAACGGTCTGTTCGGAGTTAAGGGAGTTTATCACCGAACAGCTCTCCAGCAATCCGGGACACTTCGCTTCCAGCCTGGGGACGGTGGAGCTGACGGTGGCGCTGCATTACCTGTATGATACGCCTTATGACCGGATTGTCTGGGACGTGGGTCATCAGGCTTACAGTCATAAGATTCTGACCGGACGCCGTGACCGGTTTTCCACTAATCGCAAACTGGGTGGACTCTCAGGTTTCATTGACCCGAACGAGAGTGAATATGACTCTTTCATCTCGGGACACGCTTCCACTTCCATTTCGGCGGCGCTGGGTATGGCCGTGGCTGCCAACCTCAGGGGGGAGATGGACAGACATATCGTCGCCGTCATCGGCGACGGATCCATGACGGGCGGACTGGCTTATGAGGGGATCAACAATGCTTGCTCGCAGCCGAACAATCTGCTGATTATCCTCAACGATAACGATATGTCGATCGACAACAACGTGGGGGGGGTGCGGAGTTATCTGGTGAAGCTGACCACTTCGGCTCACTATAACAGGGTGCGAAACAATCTTTACCAGGGATTCAGGAGGCGAAACCTTATTTCGGAGAAGGGGAAGAATCTGCTGCTCCGGTTCAACAACAGCGTCAAATCGCTGATCACCAAAGAACAGAATCTGTTTGAAGGATTCAATATCCGCTACTTCGGGCCGGTTGACGGACACGATTTGCCGGGATTCATCCGGATACTCCGCAACATCAAGGATATGCAGGGGCCGAGGTTGCTTCATATCAAAACCGTCAAGGGTAAGGGCTTCAGACCGGCTGAGAAATCGGCTACTGTCTGGCATTCGCCCGGCCTTTTCAACAAGGATACCGGCGAACGTATCCTGAATAATGATGGTAATCAGCCGCAGTTGTATCAGGACGTTTTCGGTCATACCCTCGTGGAGATGGCGGAGGGGAACCGGAAGATCGTGGGCGTGACGCCGGCCATGCCTACGGGGTGTTCCATGACTTTTATGGCGGACAGGTTTCCCGACAGGGTTTTCGACGTGGGGATTGCCGAGGCTCATGCTGTCACCTTCTCTGCCGGCATGGCGAAGGAGGGGCTGATTCCGTTCTGCAACATCTACTCTTCGTTCATGCAGCGGGCGTATGACCAGGTGATTCACGATGTGGCGCTGCAAAAACTGAAGGTGGTCTTTTGCCTTGACAGGGCGGGACTGGTGGGGCAGGACGGGCCTACGCACCATGGTGTGTTTGACCTGGCGTATCTGCGTCCCATCCCCAACCTGGTTATTTCGGCGCCGTATGACGAGCACGAGCTGCGCAATCTGATGCACACGGCGGTGTATGGAAACGACGGGCCTTTTGCCATCCGCTATCCCCGCGGACAGGGTGTTCTGACTGCCTGGAGGAATGATCCGCAGATTCTCCCGATCGGCAAGGGACGGAGGCTGAGGGAGGGACGGGATATGGCGATTCTCTCTCTCGGCACGGTCGGCAACAATGTGGCGATGGCGATCGACGAGGCGGAGAAGTTGAATATCAGCGTGGCGCATTATGACATGATTTTCCTGAAGCCTCTCGACGAGACGCTGCTGCGCAGTGTGGCTGAGAACTTCAAGTATATCGTCACGGCGGAAGACGGGGTGCTGAAGGGGGGACTGGGGAGTGCCGTCCTCGAATTTCTCGCGGAGAACGATTTCCGCGACGTGCATGTGCTCCGTGCGGGCATTTCCGATGAGTTTGTTACCGGTGGCGCCGTCGAGGAGCTTCAGATGATTACCGGAATCGACGCGAAGGGGATTCTGGCACTTATCATGCGTGTGTATAACCAAATCAGGGGAGTACATCTCCACTTTTACCCGCCGCACAGCGAGGCGCCGCCTGCCGTGCGGGAGAGAAACGTATGACTGCTTTTTTCGGACACAGAGATTCACTTGCCGGAGGGGAGGGGATATTATGAGGATTTTGATAGCCGGCGCGGGTGCCGTCGGGACTCACCTGGCGAAGCTCCTCGGACAGGAGAATCATGACATCACGCTTATCGATGCCGACAGGGAACGTCTTGCGATCATTCGCGAGAATACCGACATCCTGACCTGTACGGGAAACTGCACTTCGCTCAGAGATCTCTCCGAGGCGGGCGCGGGCGCTACCGATCTCTATATCGGCGTGACGACCGAGGAGTCGAAAAACATTATCTCCTGCATGTTGGCCTCCAGCATCGGGGCGAAGAGGACGCTGGCCCGAATTGATAATTATGAGTATCTGCTGCCGAGGAACAGGGAGTTTTTTGAGAAGCTGGGCATTCACTCCATGATCTATCCCGAACTGATTGCCGCCAGAGAGATTGCTTTGGCGCTCAAGACGCCGTGGGTGCGCCTCTGGTGGGAGCTGTGCAACGGTATCGTGATCCTTGCCGCGGCCAGGGTGAGGGATAACGCTCCGGTCGTAAACAGGTTTCTGTATGACCTTCCGCAGGCGAACAAGCGCTTTCACCTGGTGGCGATCAAGCGCGATGCGCAGACGATTATCCCGAAGGGGAGCGACAGGATACTCTCCGGTGACATTCTCTACTTCACGACGCTGAGGAGGTATGTCGACTCGCTGCCCGAAATGTTCGGAAAGAGGTCGTTCGAAGCCAGAAAGATCATGTTCATGGGGGCGAGCCGCATCACCATGCGTACGATCGAACTGCTTCCGCAGAACATCGCCATTAAGGTGATCGAACGTGACAGGGAGCGGGCGGCGATGCTGGCGGAGATGGCGCCGCCTAACGTGACGGTCTTCGTGGAAGACGGTCGCAATACGGAGTTTCTCCTGCGGGAAAACATCTCGGACTCCGATGCCTTTCTGGCCCTCACGGGTGACTCCGAGACCAACATCCTGGGTTGCATGATGGCCAAGCAGTATGGCGTGAGGAGGACGGTGGCCGAGGTGGAGAATATTGATTATATCTCGATGGCCGAACGGTTTGACATCGGTACGGTGATCAACAAAAAGCTGATTGCCGCCAGCAAGATATACGAGCTGCTGCTGAAGGCTGACGCTTCCAATATAAAGAGTCTGACGGTGGCCGGCGCCAGCGTGGGTGAGGTGGTGGCCAAACCGGGATCGAAGGTGACGGGCAAGCTGATCAGGAATCTCAACCTTCCGCCCGACATCACCTTCGGGGCGCTCATCAGGAACGGGGAACCTATTCTGGTGGACGGCGATACGCTGATTGAACCGTATGATCAGGTGGTGGTATTCTTCCTCAGCAAGTCGCTGAAAAGCATTGAGAAACTCTTTAACGGATGATGAAGAGATTCAACTATCGCTTCGTACTCAGCAGCGTCGGTCTGCTTCTGGTTATCGAAGCACTCTTCATGCTGTTTTCCGCGCTGGTCGGCGAACAGTATCACGAGAGGGCTACCGCCAGCATCTACCTCTCGGCGCTCATCACCTTCGCCTCCGGAGCGATCCTCACCTTCACGGGAAGAAAGCGGAGGCGCAGCACGGCGCCTAACAGCCTCACCCGACGCGAAGTATACCTCACCGTCACACTCTCGTGGCTGACGGTGGCGCTCTTCGGCACACTTCCCTACCTGCTGAGCGGGGCCATATATTCCTTCACGAACGCTTTCTTCGAGAGTATCTGCGGATTCACCACCACCGGCAGTTCCACGCTGGTCAACATCGAAGCCTTCCCCCGGTCGCTCCACTTCTGGCGCAGCATCACGCAGTGGATCGGCGGTATCGGAATCATCATCTTCGTCCTCTCGTTCATGCCCGTCTTCGGAGGCATCTCCGGACAGGTCTACGAGGCCGAGGTCACGGGCATCGCCGAAGAGCAGTTCCGCCCACGCATCAGCGAAATCACCCGACAGATGTCCCTCACCTACCTGGGACTTACCCTCGTCGGCTTCATCTTTCTCCTGGCGGGTCCGATGGACGCCTTCGATGCCGCCTGTCACACGCTTACGGCCATCTCGACGGGCGGATTTTCGACCCGGCAGATGAGTATCGCCTACTTCAGTTCACCCTACACGGAATACGTCATCACGCTGCTCATGTTTCTGGGCGGCACCAACTTTCTGCTTATCTCCACGCTCGTCACCCGCTTCAAGGGTACCCTCTTCAGAGACGAAGAGTTCCGCTGGTATCTGCTGATCATCCTCCTCTTCACGGCCGGCATCACCGCCTCTCTGCTGTTTTCGGGGCGGATGCAGGGGGTGGAGAGTACCTTTCGTACGGTACTCTTTCAGGTCATCGCCGCCGTCACCACCACGGGATTCGCCACGGCCGACTTTCAGGTATGGGGATCCGCCTACTGGCTTCTCTTCCTGGTGCTGATCCTGTTTTGCGGCAGCGAAGGCTCCACGTCGGGCGGAATGAAGATCTCGCGTCTGATCGCCCTTTCCAAAAACACACTGCTCGTCTTCAAGCGGCAGGTGCACCCCAACGCCCTCTACGTGGTGAAGATGAATCGGAAGACGGTGACGGGCGATACACTATCGCGTCTTTCCGCCTTCGTCTTCCTCTACGTCACCCTCACCGTCGTCAGCGCCGCGATACTGGGGCTGACGGGGATGAATTTTGAGGAATCCATCAGCGTATCCCTGTCAAGCATCAGCAATTACGGCTTCGGGTTAGGTTCCTACGGTCCCGGCGGCACGTTTGAGTCAGCCACACCATTCATGAAATACTACCTCAGCTTCCTCATGCTGATCGGGCGACTTGAGATATTTACCGTTCTCTCGCTCCTCATCCCCGGATTCTGGAAAAGGTAACAGCAGACAGAGGTTGAGAAATAAAGAAGTAGAGAAAACCAGCTCGGGGAGCGCCCGAGTGGCAAGGGGCGGGAGCACCCGCCCCGACGAACGAAAAAATTAATGTGTCAATGTGATGATGGAGTATGGGGTGTCGTCATTTCGACCGCAGCGTCAGCGGAGTGGAGAAATCCGTTCCCAGAGCGCGATAGCGCAAGCTCCCCTCTTGAGAGGGGGTTG
>JAIRSV010000008.1 GCA_031255275.1 Proteiniphilum sp. | reverse complement strand
ATGTTGTGGGCAGCTCCTGTGCTGACAATGTGCAAATCACACGCTGACTAACGACCTCGCTCGTCGGGGCGGGTGCTCCCGCCCCTTGCCGCTCCGGCGCTCCCCGAGCTGGTTTTCCCCTAACTGGTTTTAATTCTCGACTTCTTAGCCAATCCCGCATGTGCGGGATTGATGAAATAAATTGTTTTGGCTATACATTATCACATTAATAATTTGATTTACGTGATTTACATAACCCATGCACCAAAAACTTATTGCTCGGGGAGCGCCCGAGTGGCAAGGGGCGGGAGCACCCGCCCCGACGAACGAAAAAATTGTATGTGATGATGAGGCAATGTAACTACGCGCTGTCGCGCTCCGAAAACGCTCGTCGGGGCGGGTGCTCCCGCCCCTTGCCGCTCCGGCGCTCCCCGAGCTGGTTTTTTCCGCTTCTCTACTTCTTAAAAAATTTTCAACTCTCAACTCTCAACTGTCAACTGTCAACTGTCCATTAATGAACCTCCCCCTGACTTGTAAAAAAACTATCTTTGTCGCAGAAAAAAATAACAGATTCGACAAACTTACATGCGAAATCGCTATGAAGAAAATAGGACTACTCTCTGACACTCACGGATTCTGGGATGAAAAATATGTAACTTACTTCGATCCCTGCGACGAAGTATGGCACGCCGGTGACATCGGTTCTCCCGTGCTGGCTCAGCGATTCGAAGCAATAAAACCCTTCCGGGCGGTCTATGGAAACATCGACGATGCCGTGATCCGCCACTCATATCCACACTCGTTGCGCTTCACGCTCGAAGACGTGGATGTCATGATCACCCACATCGGCGGTTACCCCGGCCGCTACAATCCCGCCATCCTTCCGCAATTGCGCGCCAATCCCCCCCAACTCTTTATTGTCGGACATTCCCATATACTGAAGGTGATGTATGACAAAAAACTGAAATGTCTCTGCATGAACCCCGGCGCTGCCGGCAAATACGGTTCCCATCAGATACGCACGCTGCTCCGCTTCGAGCTGGACGGCGGAAACATCCGCAACCTGGAGGTGATCGAGATTGGAAAACACGGGTGAAAAAAACCGATGAACCACTCCGCGGAAATCCGCTCTGACAATTATTTCGGACACACACTGTTATTTACGGAATACCAGCCTCAAATCATCCGGGGCAAAAACAGATCCATTCACGGGGCGAACAAAAAAAGAAAAAAGTTCATTAACTTTGTCACTCAATCTAAAAAAGAGATATGATCACATTTTTCAGAACCCCCACACAAAGCGTAATCGCCCTGCAGACGCAGGCGGAATTATCTCCTGAAGAGGTCGATAAACTGACCTGGCTGTTTGGCAAAGCCGAACCGCTCGCTGCCGGATGCATCGAGCAACACTTCATCGGCCCCCGCCGCGAGATGATCACCCCGTGGAGCACCTGCGCCGTGGAAATCGTCCGGAATATGGGCATCGAAAGCATTACGCGCATCGAAGAATACATGCCCTGCTCAAATGCCGGCGTAACGGAATTTGACCCGATGCTGCAACGCAGGTACGAAAAACTGGATCAGTCCGTTTTCACCATCGACAGACAGCCCGAAAAAATTATATACATCGACGACATTGCCGCCTGTAATCAGACCGAAGGCCTGGCGCTGAGCCGGGAGGAGATCGACTACCTCTGCGCCGTCAGCCGGAAGATGGGACGCAGGCTCACCGACAGCGAAGTATTCGGATTCTCGCAAGTCAATTCGGAACACTGCCGCCACAAAATATTCAACGGAAAATTCGTGATCGACGGCGAAGAGAAAGAGTTGACCCTGTTTCAGCTGATCAAAAAAACCTCCTCCGTCAACCCGAACGGCCTGATCTCTGCCTACAAAGACAACGTCGCCTTCGTGCAGGGACCCGTCATCGAACAGTTCGCCCCCGCGAGCGGCGACAAACCCGACTTTTTCCTTGTCAAAGAGATAGAGAGCGTGCTGTCGCTCAAAGCCGAAACACACAATTTCCCCACTACGGTAGAGCCGTTCAACGGCGCCTCCACCGGCACGGGCGGAGAGATACGCGACCGGCTGGCCGGCGGAAAGGGATCACTCCCCGTGGCGGGAACGGCCGTTTACATGACCTCCTATCCCCGCCTCGAACAGGGACGCGCATGGGAACAGACGCTGCCGCCGCGCAAATGGCTTTATCAGACGCCCGAACAGATTCTCATCAAAGCCTCCAACGGCGCCTCTGACTTCGGAAACAAATTCGGACAGCCGCTGATCTGCGGCTCGCTGCTCACGCTGGAACATGCCGAAAACAACCGGAAATTCGGATACGACAAAGTAATCATGCTCGCCGGCGGCATCGGCTACGCCAACAGGCGCGACGCGAAAAAGGACGATCCGGAGAGCGGCGAGAAAGTGATCGTGCTCGGCGGCGACAACTACCGCATCGGCATGGGCGGCGGCGCCGTTTCGTCAGTCAACACCGGCGAATACTCCGCCGGAATCGAACTGAATGCCGTGCAGCGCGCCAACCCCGAAATGCAGAAACGGGTGGCCAACGTGATCCGGTCGCTCGCCGAATCGGACGAAAATCCCATTGTATCCATACACGACCACGGCGCGGGCGGACACCTGAACTGCCTCTCGGAACTGGTGGAAAAGACAGGAGGCGTCATCGAAATGGACAAACTGCCCGTCGGCGACGAAACCCTCTCCGCCAGAGAAATCATCGGAAACGAAAGCCAGGAAAGAATGGGTCTGCTGGTACGGCAGCAGGACATGGAACGTCTCCGGCGCATCGCGTCCCGCGAACGGTCACCCATCTATGTGGCGGGCGAAACCACCGGCGACATGAAATTCACCTTCCGTCAGCCGGACGGCGCCTGTCCCATCGACATGGAACTGGAGGATTTCTTCGGAAAACCCCCCGTCACCGTCATGAAAGACGTCACCGTGACGGAAACATACAGCGCTCCGGAATACGACCGGGAACTGCTGGAAACATACCTCGAAAACGTACTCAAATTAGAGGCCGTCGCCTGCAAAGACTGGCTCACCAACAAGGTTGACCGCTCCGTTACCGGAAAAATCGCCCGTCAGCAGTGTCAGGGCGAGATACAGCTGCCGCTGAGCGATTGCGGCGCCATCGCACTCGACTACAACGGCCATGCAGGCATGGCCACCTCGCTGGGACACGCGCCGCAGGTCGCCCTGACAGACCCCGCCGCCGGATCGGTAATGGCAATTGCCGAAGCGCTCACCAACATCGTCTTCGCGCCGCTCGCCGACGGACTGCAAAGCGTCTCCCTCAGCGCCAACTGGATGTGGCCCTGCCGCAATCCCGGCGAAGACGCGCGGCTCTACAAAGCGGTGGAAGCCTGTTCTGACTTTGCCTGCGACCTCGGCATTAACATACCCACCGGCAAAGACTCGCTCTCCATGACGCAGAAATATGGCGACGACAAAGTATATTCACCCGGCACGGTCATCATCTCCGCCGCCGCCCCGGTGAAGAATATCCGCAAAATCGTATCCCCCGTACTGGCATACATAAGAGGCACCTACCTTTATTATATAGACTTCTCGTTCGACACCTTCAAACTCGGCGGATCGGCATTCGCACAGACAATGAGCAAAACAGGCGACGAAGTGCCCACCGTGACCGACGCCGAATACTTCAAAAACGCGTTCGCCGCCATACAGAACCTGGTGAACCGCGGACTGATCATTGCCGGACACGATATTTCCGCCGGAGGAATGATCACCACCATGCTCGAAATGTGTTTCGCCAACCCGCAGGGGGGACTTGAAGCGCGTTTCGACAAAATACACCATGCAGACCTGATAAAAATACTCTTCTCCGAAAATCCGGGAGTAATCATACAGGTAAAACATCATCACCTGGTAGAAAAAATATTGCAGGACTGCGGCATAGGCGCCGCCATCGTAGCCCGTCCCACGGAAGAACGAAAATTCGTGATCTCCAGAGATGATTTCCGCAAAGAGCTTGACATCGACCGCCTGCGCGACGTGTGGTATAAAACCTCCTGGCTGCTCGACCGGAAACAGAGCGGAGAAGCCTGCGCCACACAACGGTTCGAAAATTATAAAAAGCAACCGCTTCAGTTCGCCTTCAACCCCTCCTTTACGGGAAAGATGGAAGACCTGGGGCTGAATCCCGGAAGAAAAGAACGGTCGGGACTCACCGCCGCCATCATCCGTGAACAGGGCACCAACGGCGAACGCGAAATGGCCTATTCCCTCTGGCTGGCCGGCTTCGACGTGAAGGATGTACACATGACAGACCTCATCTCCGGTCGCGAAACGCTGGCCGGCGTGCAGTTCGCCGTCTTCTGCGGAGGATTCTCCAATTCCGACGTATTAGGCTCAGCCAAAGGATGGGCCGGCAGCTTCCGCTACAACGAAAAGGCAGGCGCGGCGCTGAAGAACTTTTTCGCCCGCGAAGACACACTGAGTCTGGGTATCTGCAACGGATGTCAGCTGTTGATGGAACTGGGACTGATCTACCCCGAAATGGGAGAAAACCATCCCCGGATGCACCACAACGTCTCCCGCAAATTCGAATCAGCGTTCGTAAGCCTGGAAATACCCGAAAACGAATCAGTCATGTTCAAATCGCTCGGAGGTACGAAACTCGGCGTCTGGGTGGCGCACGGCGAAGGCCGTTTCCGCCTGCCGGAACCCGTCGGATCGGCCTGCCATATCGCGGCAAAATACCTCTACGATGAATATCCGGGCAATCCCAACGGTTCCGACGGCGCCGTAGCCGCCGTCTGTTCGCGCGACGGCCGCCATCTGGCCATGATGCCGCATCTCGAACGATCCATATTCCCCTGGCAAAACGCATGGTATCCGCACGCATACCGCAGGCACGGAGTAACCCCCTGGATGGAAGCGTTTGCCAACGCAAGAGAATGGCTGAAGGAAAAAAACAAGTAAAAATAAAACACCCGTGGATCCTGTTTTTGCATATAGAATGAAAGTGCGTGATTATGAGTGCGACACGCAGGGGCATGTGAACAATGCCAACTATCAGCACTATTTTGAAGTAACCCGGCATGAAATGCTTGAAAAGGCAGGGCTTAGCTTTCACGAGTTGCACCTGCAAGGCATCGACGCAGTAGTCTCACGGGTGGAAATCCGTTACAAGGCGCCCCTGATCGGGATGGAAGCGTTCGAGTGCAGCGTACTGCGCATCGAGAGGACAGGCGTAAAATACGTTTTTCATCAGGAGATCGTTCGTCTGTCGGACAATGCGGTGTGCGCCAAAGCAAAAATCGAAGTGGTGAACCTGGTAAACGGCAAGCTGGCGCAGCCGGAAGTATTCGACAAAGCATTCGCAGAAGTATATTTGATACATTTTGATTAACGGTGAAACGAAGCAGCAGATGAAAAAGAGTAACTTCACGGTTACCATTCTTACGCTATTAACTGCGCTATAACACTCTGCACACATTCCGGATATAAAAATCCAGGTACAGCACCGTGTTCACCGAATAAAACAAACAACGCCGTTATGCTTACATACATTATTATTACAGGAGCAGCGATTGCGACTGTGGCTATCGGCCACTTTCTTGCAATACAACAAATGGTCGCGGGAGGAACAGTCGCCTTGTTTTGCACAGCAGGGGTTTTCATTGGACAAAGCATAAAACACAAGTCTGCAAACAGAATCCCAAAGAAAGAAATGAATAAAGCCATTGTGACAGCCCTTATCGCTTTATTCATTTTATTTTTCGGATTCGCGTACGGAAACGGACAATATCTTATTTTGTCCCTTGCATTGAATTTGCTTTTGGCAATCCGTATTTTTTGCAGGCTGAAAAAAACGATCCGCCGCCGGCACAAAGCCGGTGAAGATTGAATGCCTGATCATATTCCAGTCAAAAATCAGTCTGTTAACCCACGTTTATCTATTCATCATTAGCCCGGGCAAATTTTTATACACTCTTTATGGAAACGGACAAATCTCTATACAGGATAGCGCTCACGCAAATCAAAGGAATAGGAGTGATGCACGCCCGCAGCCTGATGCAGGCGACGGGAGACGAAGAGGCGATCTTTAAGGAAGACGTCCGCAAGCTGGAAGCCATACCCCGCATTTCGAGAGAGCTGATCCGGGAGATCCGCGATCCCGGCGTACTGAAAAGAGCAGAAGAAGAGTTGAAATTTGCAGAAAACAATAAACTCCGCCTTCTTTTCTTTACCGATGAAGACTATCCCCAGCAGCTCACACAGTGTATCGACGCCCCCATCCTGCTCTACTTCAGGGGCAATGCCGGGTTGAATCATCCGAAAACGCTCAGCATCGTAGGCACGCGCAACGCCACAAGATACGGGGAAGATTTCTGCCGGGAATTTATTGAAGAATTAGCAGACAGGATTCCCGATATACAAATCGTCAGCGGCCTGGCATACGGTATCGACGTCTGCGCCCACCGGGCTGCGCTGAAAAACAACCTCTCCACCGTGGCCGTACTGGCACACGGACTGGATCGCATATATCCCCGGATGCACCGGCAGACGGCTGTCGAGATGCTGCAGAACGGCGCACTCATCACGGAATTTCCCAGCGGGACATTCCCCGAAAAATACAATTTCCTGAAGCGTAACCGCATCGTCGCCGGCATGGCCAACGCGGTAGTCGTCATAGAGTCGGGCGAAAAGGGCGGATCGCTCTCCACGGCCGATATAGCCAACTCTTACAACCGCGAAGTGTTTGCCCTGCCGGGACGTGTCGGCGACAAAATGTCGGTCGGCTGCAACAGCCTGATATTCGCAAACAAGGCGCTGATCCTGCAAAGTGTCGACGGTTTCATTTCGCACATGAGGTGGGGGACGGGGGTAAAACGCCCCCTTCCGGTACAGCGGGAACTCTTCCACGACCTGTCGGGACAGGAAGCGGTGGTGTTTGAGAAGCTTCGCGAAAGCGGCCCCATACAAATCAACACGCTTGCCATCAAGATCAACATGCCGGTGTCGGAGCTGTCCATGATTCTGTTTGAACTGGAGATGAAAAATATCGCGGAGTCGCAGCCCGGCGGCGTATACCGGTTGGCGTAAAAACAGGGATAATCAAATAACAGACAGATATACCGGCAGGGTCACCTCTCCAGACGGGTTATTGGCACCTGTAAGAGAGATATTATGTCCGCAGAATCATCCCTTGCGCGGCCATTCATAAAAGCCCTCCACGTAAGATTGGCGGAACAGGATTCGTAACACGATTGACTGACCGCTAACCGCTTCTTTCCATTATTTTTTATACCTTTGAGAAATTAAAGTACAACAAAATATATATTAAAAACATGGCTGAAGAAAAAGATAACAAAAACAGCGAGAAAATGAAAGCGCTGCGCGCAGCGATGGACAAAATCGAAAAAACTTACGGTAAAGGTTCCATTATGAAGATGGGAGACGAGAAGGTGGAAGAGGTTCCCGTCGTCTCCTCCGGATCCATAGGGCTGAACGTAGCCCTGGGCGTGGGCGGCTATCCGCGCGGGCGCGTCATCGAGATCTACGGGCCGGAATCGTCGGGGAAGACGACGCTCGCCATTCACGCAATTGCCGAAGCGCAAAAGACGGGTGGCGTGGCGGCCTTTATCGACGCCGAACATGCTTTCGACCGCTTTTATGCCGAAAAACTGGGCGTGACTACCGACGAACTGCTTATTTCGCAGCCGAGCAGCGGCGAAGAGGCGCTGGAGATTGCAGAGCAGCTGATCCGCTCTTCGGCGGTAGACATCATCGTCATTGACTCCGTGGCGGCGCTTACTCCCAAAAAAGAGATAGAGGGTGATATGGGCGATTCCAACGTGGGATTGCAGGCACGACTGATGTCGCAGGCGCTCAGGAAACTCGCTTCGGCCATCAGCAAGACAAATACCACCTGCATCTTCATCAACCAGTTGCGCGAAAAGATCGGGATGATGTTCGGCAACCCCGAAACTACCACCGGAGGGAATGCCCTGAAGTTCTACGCGTCGGTACGCCTGGACATCCGCGGCAACGGCACACCCCTCAAGGACGGGGAAGAGCAGATCGGGAAACCCATTCGCGTAAGAGTCGTGAAGAACAAGCTGGCGCCTCCGTTCCGCAAGGCAGAGTTTGACATCATGTATGGAGAGGGCATCTCGCGGACGGGTGAAATTATAGACCTGGGGTCAAATCTGGGTATTATCAAGAAAAGCGGGTCGTGGTACAGTTACAACGATACCAAGCTGGGGCAGGGTCGCGACGCAGCCAAAGCGACCGTCAAAGATAATCCCGAACTGGCCGGAGTACTCGAAAAGCTTATCTTCAAAGCACTCAAAGAGAATAATAAATGATATGAAAAAAACGGGACATCCGGAAAGGGCGTCTCGTTTTTTCCTTTTGCACCAGTTCTTCAGTGGAAAACTTCTTCAGTGGAAAGTGGAAAGATGAAAACTTCCTCAGTGGAAAATTGAGAGTTGAAAATTGAAAATGTTTTAGAAGTGAAGAAGGAGAAAACCAGCTCGGGGAACGCCTGAGCGGCAAGGGGCGGGAGCACCCGCCCCGACGAGCGAAAAAGTCAAAGTGATGATGGAGAGAAATCCGTTCTCGGAGCGCGATAGCGCAAACACCCCTCTTGAGAGAAAGCTGAAGAAGTGTTATAGTTTGAGACAGAGATTCAGCTGCAAAATACAAAGTAAATTTAGCAACCTCTTTAAATTATAAATAATGAAACAGATACCATATTTTATTGTGTTATTCTCTTCGATCTTTGCCGCGGGATGCGGCAGTGAAAAAGAGACTGTGATTACCGGACATATTGCCGGAAAATCCGAGGTGAAATACCTTGAATATACCCCACCCGTGTCGGGAACAAGTTACC